>CAIUAC010000302.1 GCA_903896985.1 uncultured Sandaracinus sp. | reverse complement strand
GGCGACGCTCGATCGCGCCGCGATCGTCGGCGAGGTGTTCTGGTCGGGCGCCGTCCTCGCGCAGCTGCGCACCGAGCGTGAGGCGCCGGGCACGCTCGACGACGTCGCGTCCCTCTGGCCGGGCGACGACGACGAGCGCGCCCTCGACGCGAGCATCGCGCGCCTCGAGGAGCAGGGCTTCATCGAGCTGACACACACGAGCGACCTGCCCGGCACGAAGGAGTACGTCTTCGTGCACGCGGGCACGCGCGCCTTGGTCTACGCCGAGCTCCCCGAGCCCGTGCGGATCAGCCGGCACGCCGCGGTCGCGCGCTTCCTCACGTTGCGGGCCGAGTTCGCGCGGCAGGGCATCGCGGCGATGATCGCGCCGCACCTCGAGCGCGCCGGCATGAACCCGCGCGCGGGCCGCGCCTACCTCGAGGCGGCCGTCTTCGAGCGGCAGAAGCTCAACACCTCCGCCGCCCTGCGCTACGTCGAGAAGGCGCTGCCGCTGATCGACCCCGAGGACGTCGCCCGCCGCGTCGACGCCCTGCACGAGCACGGCTCGCTGCTGACGACGCTCGGTCGCTACGACGACGCGAAGCGCTCGTTCTCGGAGATGCTGCGCCTCGCCTGGCAGATCGGCGCGCCCAACAAGGGCGGCGCCGCGCTCAATCGGCTCGCCCGCATCGAGCGGCAGCGGGGCGCGGACGCAGCGGCGCACGTGCTGCTCGAGAAGGCGCTCACGCTCTTCCGCAACGCGGGTGACCTCCGCGGTGTCGGCAGCACGCTCGACGACCTCGCGCAGGTGCTGCGGCTGATGGGCGAGCTCGGACCGGCGCACGACGCGGCGCACGAAGCGCTCGAGATCCGCCGCGCGCACGGCGACGTCCGCGGCGAGGCGCTCTCGCTCACGACGTACGGCGCCATCGAGCTCGCCATGGGGCACCTCGACGTCGCGGAGGACTGCTTCCGCCAGGCGCTCGAGATCCGGCGCAGCATCGTCGATCACGAGGGGCTCGTGCAGTCGCTCAACGCGCTCGGGATCATCTCCTTCGAGCGCGGCAACCCGGAGGCGGCGCTCGCCTCTTGGCGCGAGGCGCTGACGCAGACGCGAGAGATCGGCGACGTGCGCACGGAGGTCTTCCTGCTCAACAACCTCGGCGAGGCGCTGATCTCCGAGAAGCGCCTCGACGAGGCGGTCGAGCCGCTCGGCCTCGCGCGCGAGCTCTCCATCGCGCTCGGCGATCTGCGGGCGCGCGCGGCGATCGAGCGCAACCTCGGCTTGCTGCTCCTGCGCCGCAACGACGACGGCGCGGAGGCGCAGGTCACGCTCGCGCTGGCGATCGCCGAGGAGTACGGCAGCCGCGAGGCCATCGGGCTCGCCCTCCGCGCGCTCGGCGAGTGGCGCGCGCGCACCGTCTTCGACGCGTCCGGGCAGGTCGACAAGCGCACCGAAGAGGCGCTGCTCGCCTCCATCGACGTGTTCCGCGAGATCGGCAGCGAGAAGGAGGCCGCCCGCTCGATGGCGGAGCTCGGCTTCCACCTGATCGAGCGGGGCGACCTCGAGGGCGCGCGCGACAGGCTCGGCGAGGCGCGCGTGATCCTGCGCCGCATCGGCCTCACCGCCGACGCGGAGCGCGTCGAGCGCACCATCGCGGACCTCGGCTGACCGTGCGCGCACGACTCGCGCCGTGGCTCGTCGCCGCGAGCCTCGCGCTCGCGGTCGCGGCGGCTCCGGCGACGGTGCACGCGCAACACAACACGTTCGCGGCGGCCACCGGCTGGATCTGGGGCGTCTCGGCGTTCGAGCTGACCCTCACCACAGGCATCCTGATCGCGACGACCGGCGACGTCTGCGAGTCGTGGGGCTGCGGCGTGCTGGCGCTGCTCGTCGGCGCCGTCGCGATCGGCACCGGGATCACGGCGGGCGTCGTCGCGGGTCTCACGGACACGCCCCCGGACATCCCCTTCGCCGTGCACCTCGCCTTGTGGGGCGCCCTCAGCGGCGGGTTGGGCGGCTTCGGGTTCTCGAAGCTGTTCTCGAGCACCGAGAAGACCGCGACCATCGCGGCGCTCTCGACGGCGAGCGTCATCGGCCTCGGGCTCGGCACGTACTCGCTCCTGCGCGGCGACGAGCTGCTGCGCGAGCGACGCACGGTCGGCGCGGCGCACTTCCTCGCGTGGGGCGTCACCGGCAGCGCGATCGCGGCGCTCCTCGCCTGGTCGTCGCTCGACATGCCGAGCGAGGGCGCGGCGGTGCTCTACGCGCTGACGACGCTGATCGCCTATGGCAGCGGGATCGCCTGGGCGGAGACGCAGATCGCCAAAGGCGACGTCGGGGCCGCGACGCCGATGCTCAGCTGGAGCGGCACCTTCTGAGGCGCCGCGCCCGCGCGCGACGAGCTAGGCGCGCGTCGCGAGGACCCGGAACACCGGCAGGTTGTCGGCGGCCGCGCGCGCCTCGCGGTTGCTGCGGGCACCGTAGGTGTTCTCGCTGACGAGCCCGCTCGTCGCGTCGCCGCTCAGCCGGTACGCGCCGTGCGCGCGGAGCAGCGCGACGAGCTCGCTCGCGCGGTCCTCGACGTCGGTCTGCACGAAGAGCTCGCCCGTGCCCGGCGTGAGCAGCCGCGCGACCTCGTCGAGCAGCGTGTCCTCGAGCACGCGCCGCTTGGCGTGGCGCTTCTTCCACCACGGATCGGGGAAGTGGACGAACACGCGCGCGAGCGACGCATCCGGGCGAAAGCGCGGGAGCACCTCGCGGATATCCGCGCCGAACGCCCGCGCGTTCGTCAGCCCGAGCGTGATGCGGCGCTGCTCGACGAGGTGCGCCCACTTGCTCTTGATCTCGACGCCGATGACGCGCGAGGCGGGCGCAGCGACGGCGCGCCCGATCAGAAATGCGCCACGCCCAAAGCCGATCTCGAGCTCGATGGGGCCATCCCCCGGGACGAGCGCCCCTACGTCGATCTCGCCCTCCGGGAACGTCGGCGCCATGTCCTGATAGCGAATCGGAGGGGGCGTAGTGCGCGTCGGGGGGGTCTCGGGGGGCATCTCGGGGAGGCGAATAGCACGCGGCCGACCGACCGGGCCACGCAACGACGCCGTGTTGAAATTCTTGACCCCTGCCGACTCCTCACGTATCCAAGGCGACGGGGCGCGCTCGCCCCGCCAAGGAGGCCTCGAGTGCCGGTCACGATCCTGGTCGCCGATGACAGCGCGACCATGCGCAGCATTCTGGAGATGACCTTCGCCGGGGAGGACGCGCGCGTCGTCGCCGTCGATGGCGGGGCCGCTGCGCTCGAGAAGGCGCTCGATCTACGTCCAGACATCGTGATCGCCGATCTCTCGATGGAGATGGACGGCTACGAGGTAGCGCGCGCGATCAAGTCAGGGCTCGCGGGGACGGCCGTGGTGGTGCTCGCCAGTCAGCACACGCCGTACGATGAAGCCAAGGGACGCGACGCGGGCGTCGACGATCACATCGTCAAGCCATTCGACACGCAGAACGTCATCGACAAGATCCACCGGCTCGCCGCCGCACCCCGCGCCGCTGCCGCCGCGGCTCCTGCTGCAGCGCCCGCCCATCCGTACAGAGACTCGCAGCTCTCCGCTGCGCGCGGCGGGACGACCCCGTTCGCTGCTGCCCCGTTCGCCGCTGCACCGGTCCCGCCTTCGCGCCCCGCTGCCCCGGTGATGCCGGCAGGCACAGTCACCGCGCCGAAGCCCGGCATCCCGCGCACGACCGTCGCCTTCGGCTCCGCGCCGGCGGCCCCCAGGCCCGTGGTCGCCGTGTCGGCGCCCGTCGCCGCGCCTCGCCCGCCCGTGATGGCGGTCCCCGTCCCTGCGTTCGTCCCTCCGACCCCGGCGCCCGCCGTCACGCGCCCCGCCGCCGTCGTGGAAGCCGCGACGAGCGCGATGTCGAGCAAGCTCGCTGGGCTCGGTCTCACGGCGCAGCAAGCCGAAGCCGTGCTCGCGCTGAGCCGCGAGGTGATCGAGCGCGTCGTCTGGGAGGTCGTGCCCGATCTCGCCGAGACGATCATCCGTGAAGAGCTGAAGCGCCTCACCTCCGAGAGCTGAGCGCACCGCTCGCCCTCGGGTCGATACGCCGCGCCTCCGAGGCCGCGGCGCTTCGGCGTGAGGCGACTTCGAGGCAGCGTTTCGGGTGCTCGTCCGTGCTACATCAGCGCGCGCCATGAGCACGACGGAACCTACCTCCCAGACCCCTCCCAATGACGCCGACGGCGAGATGCCGAAGGCCTACGACCCGCGCGAGACCGAGCCGCGCTGGTACGACGTCTGGGAGAAGAGCGGCCTCTTCCGCGCGACCGGCAAGCCCGGCGATCCCCGCGAGACCTACGTCGTCGCGATCCCGCCGCCGAACGTCACTGGCTCGCTCCACATGGGGCACGCGTGCCGCGTCACGTTCGAGGACGTGCTGATCCGGCACAAGCGCATGGCGGGCTTCGACACGCTGTGGATGCCCGGCATCGATCACGCGGGCATCGCGACGCAGGTCGTCGTCGAGCGGCTGCTGAAGGCCGAGGGCAAGACGCGCCACGACCTCGGGCGCGCGAAGTTCCTCGAGCGCGTGTGGCAGTGGAAGGAGCAGTCCGGCGACCGCATCCTGATGCAGCAGCGCAAGCTCGGCGCGTCCTGCGACTGGGAGCGCACGCGCTTCACGATGGACGAGGGCTACTCGCGCGCAGTGCGCGAGGTCTTCGTGCGCCTCTACGAAGAGGGGCTGATGTACCGCGCGACGCGGCTCGTGAACTGGGACGTCGAGACGCGCACCGTGCTCTCGGATCTCGAGGTCGAGACCGAGGAGAACGTGCAGGGCGAGCTCTTCGAATTCGCCTATCCCGTCGAGGGCGGCGGCGAGGTCGTCGTCGCGACGACGCGCCCCGAGACGATGCTCGGCGACACCGCCGTCGCGGTGCACCCCGACGACCCGCGCTACACGCACCTCCACGGCAAGTTCGTCACGCACCCGTTCGCCGAGCGGCGCGTGCCAGTGATCTGCGACGGCGTGCTCGTCGACATGGCCTTCGGCACCGGCGTCGTGAAGGTGACGCCGGCCCACGATCCCAACGACTTCGCGACGGGCAAGCGGCACCAGCTGGAAGAGCTGAGCGTCATCGGCCTCGACGGCAAGATGACGGAGGCGTGCGGCGAGTTCGCGGGGCTCGATCGCTTCGCGGCGCGCAAGGCCGTCAAGGCGCGCCTCGAGGTGCTCGGTCTCGCGCGCGGGAGCAAGCCGCACACGATGACGCTGCCGCGCTCGCAGCGGTCGGGCACGGTCGTCGAGCCGATGATCTCGACGCAGTGGTTCGTGAAGATGGAGCCGCTCGCGGGCCCGGCGATCGAGGCGGTCGAGCAGGGGCGCGTGCAGATCCTCCCCGAGGAGTGGACCAAGACCTACTACCACTGGATGCGGAACATCCAGGACTGGTGCGTCTCGCGTCAGCTCTGGTGGGGCCACGAGATCCCCGCGTGGCACTGCGAGGACTGCGCGCACATCAACGTCGCGCGGACGGCGCCGACGGTCTGCGGCGAGTGTCAGAGCACGAAGCTCGTGCAGGACCCGGACGTGCTCGACACTTGGTTCTCGAGCGCGCTCTGGCCGTTCGCGACGCTCGGCTGGCCCGACAAGACGCCCGAGCTCGAGCGCTACTACCCGACGTCGGACATGGAGACGGGCTTCGACATCCTGTTCTTCTGGGTCGCGCGCATGATCGTGATGGGCCTGCACATCATGGGCGAGGTGCCGTTCCGCCGCGTGCTGCTCGCGGGGCTCGTCACCGACGAGCGCGGCGAGAAGATGTCGAAGGTGAAGGGCAACGTCGTCGACCCGATCGACGTGCTCGGCGGCTCGACGCTGGAAGCGCTGCTCGAGAAGGCGACCGCCGGCGGCGCAAAGCCGTCGGGCCTCGAGTATCTGAAGAAGACGTATCCGGAGGGATTTGCGGCTTACGGCGCAGACGCGCTCCGCATGACGCTGCTGAGCTACGCGCCCGCGCAGCGCAAGATCGCGCTCTCGATCAAGCGCATCGAGGGCTACCGCAACTTCGCGAACAAGCTCTGGAACGCGACGCGCTACGCGCTCGGCAAGCTCGAGAACAGCGGCGCGGTCGCCACTGGCAAGCGCCCGAACGCGACGGCGCTGGCGAACCGCTGGGTGCTCTCGCGCCTCGACGTCGCCATCGCGGCGGCGAACCTCGGGCTCGACGAGTACCGCTTCGACGACGCCTCGGGCGCGCTCTACCACTTCGTCTGGGACGAGCTCTGCGACTGGTACCTCGAGCTCAGCAAGCCGCTCTTGCAGTCCGACGACGCGGCGCTCGTCGCCGAGACGCGCGCGGTGCTCGTGCACGTGCTCGAGACGAGCGTGCGCGCGCTGCACCCGATGATGCCGTTCGTCACCGAGGAGCTCTGGTCCCGCCTGCCGAAGGCGCCGGGACACGCGCAGGCGTGCATCGTCGCGCCCTACCCGCAGAGCGGGCTCGATGCCGTGCGCGACGAGAGCGCCGAGCGCGAGCTGAGCGAGCTACAGCAGGTGATCGTCGCGGTGCGCCAGGTGCGCTCGGAGAACGAGGCGTCGCCCGCGAAGCGCCTCGCCATCACGCTCGAGCCGCCCGACGCCGCCGCGCACACGCTCTGGAGCGCCGGGCTCGCCGGGCTCGCGGGCGCCGTGACGAACAGCGACCTCACGCTCGCCGCGACGGGCACCAAGACGGACGCCGCGGTGGACACGGCAGTCGCCGTCGCGGGCGCATACCGCGTGCTCGTGCACGGCGTCGTCGACCTCGCGAAGGAGAAGGCGCGCCTCGAGCGCGAGGTGACGAAGCTCGACAAGGACCTCGCGTCCATCGCGAAGAAGCTCGACAACGAGGGCTTCATCGCGCGTGCGCCCGCCGACGTCGTCGAGAAGGAGCGCGCGCGGCGCGCCGAGCTGATCGAGCAGCGCACGCAGCTCGTCGCGGCGCTCGGCAAGCTGGGGTGAGCGCGGCGGCGGGGCTGCGCGAGCGGGCGCGAGACGCGAGACGAAGCGAGGCTGCGGGAGTCTGCGCCGCCCCTGCGTCACCGCGCCTCCCGTCCCCCTCGCCCACTTGCGGGAGAGCGCCGGGGAGAGGGCCGCGAGACTGCGCGACTCCCTGCGTGACCGCGCCGGACGGGGGACGTGCTCGACACCCGTGGCGCCTCCACTCGCGAGGCTCTGCGCGACCGTGATCACGCGTGATGCGCGGGTGTCGCTCGTCGAGCGCACGGGCGCTGCGCTCGTCCCCCGCCCGTCGCTGATGGAGGCGATTTCGGGGAACGTCATGCGCGGCACAGTTGGAGTGTTCGCGCCGAGATCAGACGGTGAGCAGCAGAGTCAGAGACGCGTCAAAGGGTCGAAACGTCAAACAGTCAACCCCGTCCCTAACGCACGCAGCGCGCGCGGGGGTAATACGTCACGTCGTAGTAGTACGCGATGCCGCTGCCGAAGTTGACGCCCCACCCGTTGGACGGCGAACCGGCATAAGGAGTGGTCGACCAGAGCACGTCCTCGGACGGCTCAAGGTACCTCCGGTTGGCATATACGACGAGCAGCTCGTCCTTCGTCGGGAGCCGCCAGCCGCCACCGGCGAGTGGTAGCTGCGAACAGTAGATTCGGGATTCTGCTTGGTTTTGCACATTGGGAGAGAAGCCAACCTGCATGACGAGACCCGAGGCCGGATCG
>CAIUAC010000301.1 GCA_903896985.1 uncultured Sandaracinus sp. | reverse complement strand
GTGCGCTTTCACGCGACGCGCGCGGTCGTCGTCGAGGGGCTCTCGCTCGAGGGTGAGGCGCGCGTCGAGGGCGCGACCTCGTGGCTCTCGAACGGCTATCAGTCGTGGTCGCAGAGCGGGATGCTGGCGCTCGCCGCGCGGCTGCCCGAGGCGGACGTCGCGACGGCGCTCGCGCAGACGGGCGACGGCGAGGTGCTGCGCGACGGCACGGCGATGTCGTGGTCGTTCACGCACGTCGGCGGCGGCGGCACGACGCTCGTCGCGGGCGCGCTCACGACGGCGCGGTGGAAGCCGTGGGTCGAGATCGCGCGGCAAGCAGCGGGCAGCGACGAGCTCGTCGTGCGCCTCGGGAGCGGGGGCGCGGGGGAGCGCGTCAGCGTCGCCGCGGGCGAGAGCGTGGACGGGGAGCCGTTCTACGTGGACACGGGCAGCGACGGCGAGGCGCTCTTGCGCGCGTACGCGTCGAGGCTCGAGGCGTGGCGCGACGCTGACCCGACGCCGAGCGTCGCCGACGCGGGCTGGAACAGCTGGTACGAGCTGTGGAGCGACGTCGACGAGGGCGCCGTGCGCGCGAACGCCGCGCAGGCGAGGGCGGTCCTCGGGCCGATCGCGCCGAGTACACCGCCTTTGCGCATCGTGGTCGACGACGGCTGGGAGAGCGCGTGGGGCGACTGGACTCCCAACGACAAGTTCCCGCTCGGGCTCGACGGACTCGCGACGGAGCTCGCTGCACAAGGGCACACGATGGGCGTCTGGCTCGCGCCGTTTTGCGTCGCGGAGGGCTCGGAGACTGCGCGCTTGCATCCTGACTGGCTCGTCGGCGGCGCGTCTTACAATCACGCGATCGAGGGCGTGCAGCGCGTGCTCGACGTGACCAATCCGGCGGCGGCGGCGCACCTCGCGGAGGTGATTCGCACCCTCGTCGGCTGGGGCTATACGCTGCTCAAGATCGACTTTCTTTTCGCCGGCTCGCTCGAGGGGACGCGCGCGCGGGACGTGACCGGCATGCAGGCGCTGCACGAGGGATTGCAGATCATCCGCGACGCGGCGGGTCCCGACGTCACGCTCGTCACCGTCGGCGCGCCGGACCTCGCGATTCTCCCTTATGCGGACGGCTGGCGCGTCGGCACGGACATCGCCGTCGAGCCGTTCGGCCCGTCGTGGCCGTTCCTCGTCACGCAGGCGCGCAACCTCGGCGCGCGCTGGCCGCTGTGTGAGCGCGTGCTCTGCGACGCGGACCCGCCGCTCCTGCGCGTGCTGCCCGAGACTGAGGTCAACACCGGCGGCTGGATTCCCGCGCTCGCTGGAGGTGGGCTGTTCTTGTCGGATGATCTGCGCACACTCGACGCTGCGCGCGTGCCGTGGGGAGTCGACGCGGAGCGCGTGAGTCTCGGCGTCTCGGGGCATCCCGCAGTGCCGCTGGATCTCTATCCGACCATGCCGCCCTCGACGCTGGCGAGCGCGTTTGGGGAACATCTGCTCGGCCGTCGACTGATGGGCACGAAGCAGGTGCCGCCGACGCGCTG
>CAIUAC010000300.1 GCA_903896985.1 uncultured Sandaracinus sp. | reverse complement strand
CACCGCGCAGAGTTGATCGTCGCCTGGCACCCCGACGGCGTTTACTTCTTCGTGCACGTCATCACGCCGACGGAGCGACCGCCGTGGAGCTTCAGCCAGGAGTATTGCGGCGATGGGGTGGAGGTCTACTTCGACGCGGACGGCGTCTTCGCCGCGCCGCCAGCGTACGACGCGCCGGGCACGCGTCAGTTCGTCATTCCGGCGCCTTCGGGCGCTAGCTCGTCGCACGCCGTCGGTTACGTCGACGGTAGCGCTCGGGCGGCATGGGACGCCGGGCGGGCCGTCGCTGTGCGCACGGCCGATGGGTACGCGGTCGAGGCCTTCGTCCGGCGCGATGACGTCTTCCTGACCAGCGGTTCGCTCGCCTCGGGCGACCTCGTCGGGATCGACGTCGCCGTCAACGTCGCCGGGGCCGTCGACCGCTTCACGCTGTGTGGCCGGCGTCTGGGGCAATACTTCCTCCACGCTGCGAACACGATGACGCCGCCCGCAGCCCCCTGCGACGGTCTGCCGTATTGCGATGTGGGAAGCTTCTGCGCGCCGACGCTCTTGCCGCCGGGTAGCTGAGCGCATCCACGACCGCGCTGGCGTCTTCGCCGCGGGGCGCGCCGCGCGGACGCTCGCGTCACTCGGCGGCGACGCTCGTGAACGCCGCCAGCACCGCGGGGTGAAGTTCTGGGCGCAGCCCGCGCACGAGGAGCACGTCGCGCCCGCGTCGCGCGACCGCGAAGCTCGCGCGCTGCGGGCTCGGCACGGCGTCCATCACGCGCTGCGCGGCGCTCTCGGCTTCGACGGCCTCGGGCTCGCTATCCCAGCGCGTGAGCCACACAGCGCCGAGCGTGCCGTCGGCGCCGCGGAGAATGCGGACGCGGTCGCCCGCCCAGCCGTCGGCGGCGCGCTTGGCGTCGGCTTCAGGGAGCCCGAGGCCGAAGTAGACGCCCAGCTCGAGCTCGCCGATGGTGTCCTCGCGGACGGTCTGCACGCCCGCGGCGCTGAGCTCCGGCAGCGCAGGGACGACGACGGCCTCGGGCGGCTCGTTCCGCGCAAAACGCTCGGGGTGCAGCACCTGCTCACTCGACGCCGGGAGCCCCGTGTAGGCGCGATTCACGCCGCTCCAGCGGCCGCGCGCGTGCAGGCTCGCGCAGAAGAGCAGGCCGTCGAAGTACGCGGAGAGCAGCGGCACGCGCACGATGGGCGGGGCGCTCAGCAGCTCGCTCGAGCCCGCCGCCGCAGGGCCGCTGTCGAGCGCGGCGCGCAGCACTTCGGGGCGATTCGTCAGCTGGTCGAGGTCGCCGCCGGCGCGCTCCGCGAGGTAGCCGATCATCGCGAGCGTCGCGTCGCCTTCGACGAGCGCGTGAAACGCGTTCCCCTCGTCGATCGAGCGCTCGGCCTCGTAGCTCGCGCCGAGCCCGAGCGCCTGATCTTGCAGGGCGTGCACGAGCTCGTGCACGAGCACCATGCCGCCCTCGTCGACCATCGCGCCGCTGCGCTGCCGCGCGCGCACGAGCCCAGCGAGCACGTCGTCGCGCACGACGAGGTACTTGTGCTTGGTGTCGTAGTAGCCGACGACCTGCTCGCCGAGGACGCGGAGCAGCAGCGTGCGGACGTCGACGTCGGGGGCGAGCAGCCCGAGCGCGACGTAGAGGTCGCGGCTCTCGAGCAGGTCTTCTTCCTCCATCTCGCGCGACAGGCTCTCGCTGATGGTCACGCTGTCTTGCACGCGCACGCGCACCGCGTGCGTGAAGCGCAGCCCGCGGACGTGCTCGGCGACGGAGAGCAAGCTCTCGATCGTGCGCGCCTCGGTCGCGGTCGGTGCGCGCCCCTCGTCGGCCGCGTCCGGGATGGCGGCGTCGGGCGGCGCAGCGGCGGGGGGCGCGCTCGCAACCACGGTGGTGTCTCGGGCGCGCGCCT
>CAIUAC010000299.1 GCA_903896985.1 uncultured Sandaracinus sp. | reverse complement strand
GCTCGAAGGCGTAGGCCTGTACGATGTTCGGGTGGTTGAGGCGGAGCGCGACCTTCGCCTCGTCGATGAACATCGTGCGGAACTTCGCCGAGCGCGCGAACGTCGGGAGCACGCGCTTGACGACCAGGACCTTCTCGATGCCCTCGGCGCCCGTCTGCCGCGCGAGGAACACCTCCGCCATGCCGCCCGCGCCAAGGCGGCGGATCACGCGGTAGCGTCCGAGGGTCTGCGGTAGCGGTCCGTGGTCCGACACGCGGTGGCCACCCTATCACGACCGCCGCACCGCTTGCCGTGCGCGATTGCCGTCGGGGCGTATATGGACGGTACCCCGGAGGTACTTGATGCTCAAAAAGTGGCCCGCTCGTGTAGCTGTCGGCCTCGCCGCCGTGTTCGTCCTGATGCAGTTGGTGCCTTATGGGCGTGACCACACGAACCCCCCGGCGCGCGTCGAGCCCGCTTGGCCGAGCCCCGCCGTCCGCGCGCTCGCGGTGCGCGCGTGCTTCGACTGCCACAGCAACCAGACCGTGTGGCCGTGGTACTCGCACGTCGCGCCGATCTCCTGGCTCGTGCAGCGCGACACCGACGAGGGCCGCAGCAAGCTGAACTTCTCGGAGTCCAACCGCCCTCAGCGCAAGGCGGACGAGGCGGCCGACGAGGTCCGCGAGGGCGGGATGCCGCTCTGGTTCTACAAGATCCCCCACCCGAGCGCGGGCCTCAGCCCCGCCGAGAGCACGCAGCTCGCCGACGGTCTCGCCGCGATGTTCGGCGGCGGCGAAGGCGGAGGCGAGGCCGGCGAAGCGGGCGAAGCCGGTGAGGGCGGGGACGGCGACCGCGACTGAGCGGGCTACTCCCCGTCGAGGCGCGCGCGCACGGCGGGCGGCAAGTAGAGCGTGCTCGTGTCGAGCTGCCGGAGCGCGCGCACGAGCACGTCGATGCGCTCCGCCGTCGACGCCCGCGCCGAGACGATGACGACGTGCGCCCCGCGCAGCCGCACGAGCCCGCCCGACGAGCGCGCGTCCGCCGGCATCGAGTCGACGCGCAACGGCACCTCGAGCCGCGCGAGGGCGTCTTCGAGCGCTACGAGCAGGCGCGCGTCGTCCACGGGGGGAGCGTAGCGCCGCTCGCCGTGCCGCAGGAAGCGAGCGCCGGTTCGCGGCCGACGAAGCTCGCGGAAGGGCCGCGAAGGTCGGGCGGCGTTCACCGCGCAATCAACTCGATTGCTCATCTCCTGAACGCGCTCGCCGCCGGTGCTACCCTCGCCTCCGTGCTGATTCGGCTCGCAGTTCCCGGTCTCGGTGATGCAGAGGTGAGCGCGGCGTCGGCGGTGCTCCGCTCGGGGATGCTCGTGCAGGGCGCGGAGGTCGCGCGCTTCGAGGCGCTCGTCGCCGCGCGCACCGGGCGCAAGCACGCGATCGCCGTCGCGAATGGCACGACGGCGCTCGAGCTCGGGCTCGCGGCGCTCGGCGTCGGGCCCGGCGACGAGGTGCTCGTGCCCGACCTCACGTGGCCCTCGCCGGCGCACGCGGTCGTGCGCGCGGGCGCGACGCCCGTGCTCGTCGACGTCGATCTGCGCGAGTGGAACACGACCCCAGCGGCGTTCGCGGCGGCCCGCACGGCGCGCACGAAGGTCGCGATCGCGATCGATCAGTTCGGTATGCCGTCGCGCGTGGCGGAGGTCGCCGCGGCGCTCCCCGGCGTCGCCGTGCTCGAGGACGCGGCGTGCGCGATCGGCTCCGTGCGCGGCGACGGCACGCCCGCCGGCAGCGCGCCGAGCCTGCTCGCGACGCTCTCGTTTCACCCGCGCAAGGTCGTGACGACGGGCGAGGGCGGGATGCTCGTCACCGACGACGACGCCCTCGCGGACGCGCTCCGCATCGCCCGCAATCACGGGCAGCGCACGCCGGGGGAGTTCGCGTCGGCGGGCCCGAACGCGCGGCTCTCGGAGGTCGCGGGCGCGATCGGTCGCGTGCAGATGGAGCGGCTCGACGGGATGCTCACGGCGCGACGCGCCCTCGCGCAGCGGCTCCGCGCCGCGCTCCCGATGCTGACCTTCCAAGCCTCGCCAGCGCACGCCGACAGCAACGTCCAGACGCTCGGCGCGCTCCTGCCCGAGGGCACGACGACGGCCCAGCGCGACGCGTTCCTCGTCGCCTGCCGCGCCCGCGAGGTCGAGGTCGGCAAGCTCTCGTACGCGCTCCATCGCCTGCCCCCGCTCGCCCAGTACGCGCCCACGGGCGAGGCCGGCTACCCGCACAGCAGCGCCCTCGTCGACCGCGGCGTCGCGCTCCCGCTCTGGCACGATATGGACGACGCGACGGCCGACCGCGCAGCCGACGCCGTGCGCAGCGCGCTCTCGGAGATCGTATGAGCACAGAGCAGGTGAGCCCCGCGCAGCCGAGCGCAGCGCCCGTCGCGCAGCCGAGCCCCGCGCCGTCGAGCGCAGCGCCCGTCGCGCCGTCGAGCGCAGCGCCCGTCGCGCCGTCGAGCGCAGCGCCCGTCGCGGAGGTGCCGGTCCTCGAGGTGCGCGATCTGCACAAGACGTTTCACATCGGCTTCTTTCGGAAGAAGGTCGAGGCGCTGCGGGGCGTGTCGTTCACGGTGCGCAAGGGCGAGGTCTTCGGGCTGCTCGGGCCGAACGGCGCGGGCAAGACGACGACGCTGAAGGCGGTGCTCGGGCTGATCTTTCCGACGAAGGGCGAGGCGAAGCTCTTCGGCAAGCCGGTCACGGACCCGTCGGCGCGCGCGCGGCTCGGCTACATGCCCGAGAACCCCTACGTCTATCAGTACCTGAAGCCGCTCGAGTTCCTCGACCTCTGCGGGCGGCTGATCGGGATGCCGCGCGCCGATCGCGAGAAGAAGAG
>CAIUAC010000298.1 GCA_903896985.1 uncultured Sandaracinus sp. | reverse complement strand
GGCGACGGCTACGGCGACCTCGTGGTCGGCGCGCCGAACGCTGCCTCCGACGATGTGCCCGTGGACGGCGGGATCGTGCGCGCGCCCGGGCGTGTGCTGCTCTGGAAGGGCGGCGCGATGGGCGTGGGCGGGACCGCGGCGCTCAACCTGGTGCCGGGCACGGGCAACGGCAGTCGCTTCGGCTCCGCGCTCGCCGCCACGGACCTCACGGGCGACGGCTTCTCGGATCTGGCGGTCGGCGCGTTCGCGACAGGCTCGCGGCAGGGCCGCGTCTACCTCTACGCCGGCGGGGCGACGCCTTCGCGCTCGCCGCTGATCTCGCTCGACGGCACCGCGGCAGACGCGGACTTCGGTCGCGCGGTCGCCATCGCGGGGGACGCCGACCGCAGCGGTCTCGACGACCTCGTCATCGGCGCGCCGCGCACCGCGTCGAGCACGGGGCGCGCGTTCGTGTATCGCGGCAACGTCGCGGGGCTCACGCTCACGCCGCTCGCCGACCTCGTGCCGCCGAGCGGTGGCAGCTTCGGCCTGGCGCTCGCACGCGGAGACAGGTGAGTCGGGGGCACGAGTCGCGCGCGCTGCGCGCTCTGATCGGCGTCGCGGTCGCGGTCTTCTTCGTCGGCGCGAGCTGCGGTAGTCCGCTTCGCGCGCGCGTGCGCGTCGGCGAGCTCGTGGTGCGTCGTGTGACCGACCGCGAGGTCGCGACGCGCGTCGGCGGGGTCGTCGCGCAGTCGGGCGATTGGGTCCTCGAGGGGCCGTCGCTGCGCGTCGTCATCGGCGGACTCGAGCGCGAGGGCGAGCCGCGGGGCGCCATCCTCGAGGCGCACGTCGAGGGGGAGGGCGAGCAGGAGAGCATCTTGCTGCTCTCGCCGCGCGTGCACTCTGGTCGGCGCCGCTTCGCCGTTCGGGCCAAGGATATGTTCGCGATCGAGCGCGCGGGAAAGCCCGTGCTGCGCATCGAGGGCGTGGCCGAGATCGCCGGCCGCACGGTCGACGTCGCGCGGGAGCTGACCATCGGTCGCTCGGGCCGCGAGGTCTCGATGACGACGCGCATCGCGCCGCGCGGAGACGGCACGCTCGCAGTTCGAGTCGGCGCGCGCATCGCCTGGGGTGGCGGCACTCCGTGGCTGCCGGGCACCGGCTGGATCGACGACGAGACCTGGCACGACGCGGGCTTTGTGGCGGGCGAGGGGCGCGAGGTCGGCACGGTGTTCGGCGTGCACGACGGCCCGGTGCGCGTGCTCTCGGAGTACGAGACGCACGGACAGGCGCGCTTTCTCCTGCACAGCGAGGTGATGGGCCCGGAGCGCACCGCGTCGGAGGCAGCGCCCGCCTACGAGCGGACGACGCTCGCGATCGCGGCGCGCGGGATCGCAGAGGCGGTTCGACGCTTCGGCTGGGCCCGCGGGGCGGCCTTTCCCGAGGTGCGCGTGGTGCTGCCGAATATGCCGGCAGGCGCGGAAATTCGGGTTTCTACGGAAGAGGGCGGAAAGCCCGTCATGCGCGCCCGTCCCGACACGCTCGGCAACGCGCTCGTGCCGCTGCCGCCCGTCGACACCCGACCTGGCGCAGCGCTGCTCGCGATCGCGACGGCGCCCGGTCATGCCGAGAGCGAGCCTGCGCGGTTCTCGGCGCGCGGCGCGCGCGGCCCTCATGTGCTGATGATCCCCCGCGGCGGGCGCATCCGCATCAGCGCGCGGGACGCGCCGGGAGGTCTCAAGCTCGCGGCGCGGGCCCGAATCATCGGGCTGCGCGGCACTCCCTCGCCCGAGCTCGGCCCCGATTGGTCCGCGAACGGCGCGGGCGACACCGTCCTCCTGCCGCAGGGCGAGGTGATCGTGCCCGTCCCGCCCGGCGCGTATCGAGTGGTCGTGACGCACGGCCCCGAGTGGACGCTCTACGACGAATCCGTCGAGGTCACCGAGACCTATCGCCCCGACGTGCGCGCGACGCTGACGCACGCCGTGGACGCCGGCGAGTGGGTGCCGTGCGAGCTGCACCTGCACGCGTCGCCGAGCCCCGACAGCGAGGTCCCGCTCGATGATCGCGTCGTGTCGCTCGTCGCCGAGGGCATCCGCTTCGTCGTGCCGACCGATCACAACATCGTCACCACGTACGACTCCGCCATCGCCGCGCTCGCGCTGCCGCCGGGCGTGTTGACGACGGTGAGCGGTCTCGAGGCGACGACGGACCTCCCCATTTACGGCCATTTCAACGCGTTTCCGGTGCCCTTCGTCGAGAACGCGCCCGGCAACGGTGCGGTCCCCTTCGAAGGCACCATGCCCGCGTCGCTCTTTGCGTCGCTGCGCGCGCTCGGCCCCGGCGTGCTCGTGCAGGTCAATCACCCGCGGCTCGAGGGCGGCATCGGCTACTTCGACCGCATGGGCTACGACAGCGCGACGGGCGCGGCGCTCGGCCCGTACAGCGCCGACTTCGATCTGCTCGAGATCTGGAACGGCTACGACCTCGCGCGCCCCGACGCGATGCTCCGCGTCTTCGGCGACTGGCTCGCGATGCTCGGGCGCTTCCGTCGCGTCGTCGCGACCGGAAACAGCGACTCACACAACGTCCGCTACGTCTGGGCGGGCTACCCGCGCACGTACGTTCGCACGCCCGCCGGCGACAACGCCCCGAGCGCCGTGTTCGCTGCGCTGCGCAACGGACACGCGTTCGTGACGAGCGGACCTCTCCTCGAGGCGAGCGTCGGTGAAGCGGGCCCCGGGGACGTCGCGGCGATCACGAACGGCGTCGCGCGCGTCCACATCGTCGTGCGAGCGCCTCCGTGGATGGACGCGTCCACGGTCGAGCTCTGGTCGGGCGGCGCGCTCGTGCGCAGTGAGCGCTTCGAGCCTGCGCCGAGCGAAGCCGCGCCCGTTCGCCCCGCGCCCCGCGGACACGCCGCGCGTGCGCCCGCGCCGCCACCTGAGCCGCCCGTGGTGCGCTACACCGCCGACCTCGACGTCGAGGTCGCGCGCGACGGCTACCTCGTCGTGTTGGTGCGCGGTGACCGCCCGATGGACGTGTACTTCGGCCGCAACGGAGTGCCGCCGCTCGCCTTCACGAACCCCATCTGGCTCGACACGGACGGCGACGGCGTCCCCGCAGATCCAGGCGACCCCGCCCCGAGCCCCGGGACCTTCGAGGCCGCGGAGGCTGCGCGCGCGCCGGACGCGGGGATACCGCAGGACGACGCGAGCGCGCCGGCCGATGATGCTGAGGTCGATGCCCAGGTCGATGCCCAGATCGATGCGCACGTCGATGCGCAGATCGATGCGCACGTCGATGCGCTGCCCGATGACGCCGAGGTCGACGCGCCGGTCGATGCGCAGGTCGATGCGCGCGCAGCGGCTCCTACGTCCGACTGACCAGCGCGAGTCGGCGGGCCATCTCCGGGCTCTGAAAGCCGAGCCCGGCGATGGTCTCGAGGGTCGCCTTCGTCTGCCGCTCTCGGCGCGTGAAATAAGAGGAGAACGCCCGCAATTTCTCCTGTTGCTCCATGAGGCAAGCGAGCGCCCACTCACCGAGCCTCGTGCCTGGGTCGATGAGGTCAAACCGCGGACACGCCGGCAGGAACGGCTCGCTCCACCGTGCCTTGCCGGTCTGAGCGATGTCGGTCGCCGCTTGCAGCCACTCGAGCGCGATCTCTCGCTGCCCGAGCGCGGCCGTCAGGCGGGCGACGGTCATGAAGCGCCCGAGGTCCTCGGGCCTCTCGATGGAGGACGCTGCGAGCTCCGCGGCCGATCGCAGGCACCGCCACCGAACTGCCGGGCTCAGGTCCTCTCGGAGGCTCAGGCCGTAGCGCT
>CAIUAC010000297.1 GCA_903896985.1 uncultured Sandaracinus sp. | reverse complement strand
GCTCGGGGGCTGCCGCGACGGAACGACTTCCGCTCACTGCGGGCTCGGGGGGCTGCCGCGACGGAACGACTTCCGCTCACTGCGGGCTCGGGGGCTGCCGCGACGGAACGACTTCCGCTCACTGCGGGCTCGGGGGCTGGGGGGCGCGGTTCGCGGCCCCTGGGGCGACCAATGGAGTTGGCCGCGGGGCGATTCTGGCTGGCGCGGGCGCGGCTACGGGCAGGCGCCGTCGTGCAGGAGGCCCATGCCGGCGGAGGCGGCTTCGCAGTCGTTGCCGTAGGTCATGCCGTCGCAGCCGCAGACGGGCGCGTAGAGCGTGTAGCAGCCGCCGTCGGGGACGAGCTTGCAGGTGCCGGTCGCGTCGGCGGCGCCGCACATCGCCTCGGGGGTGTAGGCGCAGTAGAAGCCGCTCGGGCAGATCGAGAGCGTCGGGTCGGCGACGAGGCCGCCGCAGCTACGCGCGGGGGGGCAGTCGCGCAGCTCCCAGCCGCAGGTGCCGGTGGTGGCGTCGCGCAGGCAGCGGCCGGTGTTGCCGCCGAGCGAGCCGTCGTCGCAGAGGATGGTCGGGGCGCCGAGGCCCGGGCCGCACTCGGCGGGGGTGCAGTCGGGGGTGACGACCTCGCAGGGGCCAGCGTGCAGGACGCCGGTGCCGCTGCCCGCCGCGAAGCAGTCGTTGTCGTAGGTCTGGCCGTCGCAGCCGCAGACGGGGCCGAACTCGAGCGTGCAAGCGGTCGGCACGGGCGCGCAGACGCCCGTCGCGTCGGCCGCGCCGCACATCGCGTCGAGGGCGTACTGGCAATAGAAGCCGGTGGGGCAGGTGCTCAGCGTCGGGTCGATCGTGTCGCCGCCGCAGCTGCGCGGGCCGGCGTCGTCGGTCGGGGCGCCGTCCGTGACGGGGCCCGCGTCGTGCGCGCCGATCGGCACGTCGTCGCCGAGGCAGCCGCGCGCGCCGCCGAGGAGCGGCGTCAGGAGGAGCAGCGCGGCGAGGGAGCTGAGGGAGGTCATTCGGGCAAGCAAGTTCGAGGTTCGCATGGGGGGCTCCTTGAGGGTCCGTACGCCCTACAGTGGCCGGCGGTCTCGGCATCCGTCACCGAAAGTGCGGCGGGCCGTGCGACGTTGCGCGGCAGGCGCGCGCCGCGCAGGGTGGCGCGTGATGGGGAGCGTCGGCGCGGGGGATTGGAGCAAGCTCGGCGCGGTGGCGCTGGTCGTCGCCGCGCTCGGCTGCGTGGGGCTGGGGTTCGGCGTGCCGCGCGCGCGGGCGGACGCGGCGCTGACGCTGACGTGGAGCGCGCCCGCAGAGTGCCCGCAGGAGCCCGCCGTTCGCGCGGAGCTGCGGCGCTTGCTCGGGGACGACGCGCGCGCCGGGGCGGGCGTGCAGGTCGAGGCGCGCCTCGCGCCGCGGGCGGGCGGGCGCTTCGGGCTGACGCTGCTGGTGCGGAGCGAGGGCGGCGTGGCCTCGCGGACGCTCGAGGGCGTCAGCTGCGACGCGCTGATGCAGGCGACGGCGCTGATCGTCGCGCTCGGCATCGACCCCGAGGGCGTGCTCGCGCGCACCGCGGAGCCGGCG
>CAIUAC010000296.1 GCA_903896985.1 uncultured Sandaracinus sp. | reverse complement strand
CGTCACGACGCCGCCGCGCGCCTCGTTCACGTACGTCGCGCCGCCGCGCAGCGTCAGCGCGAGGCGCGTCGTCAGCTCGAGCTGCACGAGCCCGCCGCCGCCCACCGAGAGCGCCCAGCGCTCGTCACGCTGGGTCGGCGACGCCGTGCCGACGCGCCCGAACGCTCCGAGATGGACCGGCCCGAGCGCGAGCGGCAGCGCCTGTAGCTCGCCGCCGAACTGCGCGTTGACGAGCGTGTTGCCGTCGCGATCGCCGAGCCCGAGCAGCGTGTCGAAGAGCAAGCCGAGCTGCTGAAGCGGGAAGAAACCCAGCTGAACGTGGGCAGCGAACGCCGCGCCCGTGAGCCCGCGCCGCCCGCGCAGCGACGCGACGCCGCCCTCCATGCCGTAGACGAAGCCGACGCGATTCAGCGGCGCGCGGCCGAGCGTCAAGAAGGGCCCTTCGTCCTCGGAGACGAGCAGCTCCGTCGCCGCTGCCGCCGTCTGCGCGTCGAGGAGCGCGAGCGGCACCCACGAGGTGCTCCCGTCCGACGCGAGCACGTGCACCGGATGCATCGGATTCAGCCGCGCCCAGCCGTCGTAGCGCGCGCCCTCCGTGCCCGCGAGCACGAGCGCGACGACCGCGCTCAGCGCGACGACGACGACGACGACGACCGCCGTACCATCGCCTCCGCCACCGCTGCCACCGCTGCCGCCGCCCGTCCCGCCACCACCGCTCGGGTTCGGCGCGGTGCCGCCGGGCGCGGGCGTCACGCCGACGGTCCCCGCCGTCGGCGCCGCTCCGGCCGTGCCGCCTCCAGGCGTCACGCCGACCGTCCCCGCGCCGCCGGGAGGCGCGACCGCGACGGTACCACCGCCGACCGCGCCGCCACCTACCGAACCACCGCCGCTCACTCCGCCGTAGACGTAGACGCGCGGCGCGAGGTCGAGCTGCGTCGAGCCCGTCACGCTCGGCGCGCGCTCAGGCGTGTCCGCGAAGATCTCCTGCACGACGCGCACGGAGTCGCCGCGGCGCTCGGGCGCGAGCTGCGTCAACGCGAGCGCGTCCTGTCGCGGGATGACGTACGTGCTCGAGAGGCAGCCCGCCGCAGGCACGACGAGCAGCACAGCGACTAGACGGAATGCCTGACTCGAAGCGGCCATGGCCCCGATTGTGGGCCGGAGAGCGCGCGCAGCGCTAGCAGAGCGCGCGCCGTCCGTCGCTCACTTGCGCCGGTGCTTCTTGTGCACGCCCGCGCCCCCGGTGGGCTTGCGCTTGCCGCGGACGATCATCATCGCGACGACCGGCAAGATGATCGAGACGGCGCCGAAGATCGATAGGACGACGATGTCGGAGGTTCCCATGGCAGGCGCGCAGTGTACCGCGTCGCGCGCGGGTTCAACGCCTCAACTGCGAAACCAGAGCGGCGGCGGCACCCAGCCCCCGTGCGCCTCCTCGAGCACGCGCGCGGCGGCGATGGTCAGCGCGTCGTGCCCGCGCCCACCGACGAGCTGTACGCCGAGCGGCACACCGCGCCGGTCGAGCCCCATCGGAACCGCGGTGACGGGCGTCTCCATCACGTTGAAGATCGCGGTGTAGCCCCAGCGCAGCGGCGGCAAGAGCGCGTGCCGGTGCCGCGTCACGACCCGCGCGTGCGGCGGGAACGGCATCACGCCATCGGTGCCGAGCGCCTCGTCGAGCTCCGCGCGCAGGGCAAGACCGAGCTCCACATACTTCGCCGAGCTCGAGCCGAGCAGCTTCGGCACCTTCTCGAGCAGCGCGAGTCCAATCGCCGGCAGCGTGTGCGGCGAGCGGCGCAGCGCCCAGCGCAGGAGCTCCCGACCGCCACGCACCGCCTGACCGTCGCCGAGCAGCTCCGCGAACGTCGGCCCGCCGGCCGCCTCGAGCATCGCCGACCAGATCTGCAGCCCCTCACGCAGCTTCGGCAGCGCGAGCTTCTTCACGCGCGCGCCGCGCCGCGCGAGCGTCTGGATCGCCTGCTCGCGCGCGGCCTCGAGGTCGTCGCTCGCCGCCATCACGATGGGCTCACGCACGTCGAACACCACGAGCTTCGAGACGTCGACCTTGCGCTCATCGCCCCAGTCCATCGCCTCGCAGCGCTCGTCCTGCCCATCGGGCCCCGCGAGAATCCGCAACAGCGGGCCAAGATCCTCCGCGCGCCGCGCGAGCGGACCCGTCGTCATGTAACGGAGCGCGTCGCCTGCGCCGATCGGATACTGGCCAGTCCCCGGCACGAGCCCGCCCGTCGGCTTGTGGCCGAATACGCCGTTGAAGAACGCCGGAATCCGAATCGAGCCGCCGACGTCCGCGCCGAGCCCAAACGGCGCGCCGCCCGCGCCGACGCTCGCGCCCTCGCCTCCCGAGGAGCCTCCGCTCGTGCGCTTGACGTCGTACGCGCAGCTCGTGCGACCGTAGACGCGATTGTCGGCCTCCATCCACATCAGCAGCTCGGAGACGTTGGTCAGCCCGATCGCGATGGCGCCCGCCGCGCGCAGTCGCGCCACGGTCGTCGCGTCGGCCTTCGCGAGCAGATGCTTCCTCGAGACCAAGCCCGACGTCTGCGGCAGCCCGCCGAAGCCCATCGACTCCTTGATGCTGAACGGCACGCCGAGCAGCGGCGGGAGCACGTCACTCGCGCCCGCGGCTGCGACGCGCGCATCGGCGGCGTCCGCCTCTCGTCGCGCCTCGGTGAAGCGCTTGACGACGAAGGCGTTGAGCGCCGGGTCGAAGCGCTCGACGTGCGCGAGGTGCGCCTCGACGACCTCCCGCGCGCTGACCTTCCGCGAGCGGATCTGCCGCGCGAGCTCGGTCGCCGAGAGCAAGAGCAGCGGACTGCGACCAGCGACGGCATGGGCTTGCATGGGGACGACACTGTAGCAGCACGGCCAGCGGGCCCCGCCCAGCGCCGCACCGACGGCACGCACCTGCTACGGTACGCGCTCCCGATGCGCCGTCTTTCTTCGCTCCTCGTGCCCGCGCTCTTCGTCCTCCTCGCCTGCGATGCGCCAGCAATTTCGCCCTCTGGAGGCGCCGGCGAGCTACGCCCCGCGGACCCCGAGGTCGCCCCCCCGCCCGTCGCTCAGCCTGTGCCCGTCGCGGCGCCGCAGGCTCCGCCGACGCCGAGCGCGGCGACGGGCGAAGACTGGAACGCCGACGAGATCCGCTGGCTCGATTTCGACGCCGGGATGGCGCGCGCTCGCGCCGAGAACAAACCCGTCTGCCTCGTCCTGCACGCGGATTGGTGCCCCCACTGCCGCACTTATGCGCACGTGTTCGACGACCCGCGCATCGTCGCGCAGGCGCAGCGCCTCGTGATGGTGCGCGTCAACGTCGACCAAGTGCCCGCCGTCGCGGGTCGCTACGCCGTCGACGGCACGTATGTGCCGCGCACCTATTTCCTCAAGCCCGACGGCACCGTGCTCGAGCGCGTCGACGCGCACCGCGCGCAATATCGCTACTTCTTCGACGAGCACGATCCGGCGTCGATCCTCGGCGGGATGCTCGCCGCGCTCGCGCCGGGCTGAGCGCAGGGAGGCAGTCGGCTCCATGGCACTCTCGTCGACACGCAATCAGTGCGGCCGAACTCCACGGCGCGACTCCAAGCCCGGCCTCACGGCGTCGGCCTCGGCGAGGGTCGCACCCACGACGCCCCGTGTGTTGAATCTGCTCATCGCCTGCGCGCTCGCCGCCTCAGCGTGCCAAAGCCACGTCGGCCCAGAGTCCAGCACCTCGCCCGTCACGACCGCGCCCGCTGCGCAGAGCACAGCCGCGTACTCCCCAATCACCCCTTGCCTGCTGGGCCAGGTGCCGGTCTGCGCCTCCCAGAGCTGCAGCGGTGGCCCATGCGGCGGCTGGCGCTGCGCGGACCGCGAGTGCATGGCCGACGCCGACTGCGGACCCGGCCTGCGCTGCGGCTGTCGCGGGCCCGGCGCCTACGTGTGTCCGCCGGGGATGGCGACCGACGCCT
>CAIUAC010000295.1 GCA_903896985.1 uncultured Sandaracinus sp. | reverse complement strand
CTCCTCGGCTCGCTCGTCCTCTCCGAGGTCGCCACGGGCAGCGCTGCGGTCGGCGGCACGGACGAGTTCGTCGAGATCTACAACCGCACCTCGGTGCCGATCGACATCGGCGGCGTCACCTTGTCCTACCGCTCGGCGTCGGGCACTTCGCTCCCGCTCTACGCCCTGCGCGCGACGGTGCCCGCCGGCGTCGTCCTTCCGCCGTACTCCTACTATCTGTTCAGCAGCGTCGGCTACGTGGCCGCCGCGGTCGTCACGGCCGACCAGCCTGGCGCCTGGACCTCGGGCTTCTCAGTCACGGGCGGGCACGTGCAACTCGCGCGGGGCACAGAGGTCATCGACACGCTCGGCTGGCGCACCGCCGTCGCGCCCGAGGGGACGGCACTCACGGCGCCGTCCACGGACGGTGCGTGGAGCTATGAGCGAAAGGCGTACGCCACCTCCGACATCGCCTCGATGACCACGGGCGCCGATGCGTTGCACGGCAACGGCAGCGACACCAACGACAACGGGGTCGACTTCATCGTCCGCCCGACGCGCGATCCGCAGCACCTCGCGAGCACCCCGGAGACTCCATGACCACCGTGACCGAAGCCACCAAGCGCCTCGTCGGCGGCGATGATGAGGCCGACCTTCGCTCTGGGAATCTCGAGAGGATATGCGCCGACCCGGTGCTCGCGCAGCGCCTCGCGCGGCGCCTCGCGGAGGCCGCGCGCGACATCGCGCCCGGGCGCGAGTGGTCCATGGAGGACCTCCGCGACGTGCTCGAGGTCGCCGTTCGCGGTCCGCGCGACAACAGCGTGCGGGTCCTCGAGGGGCGCCATTTTCGGAAGCGATTGCGGGAGCAGGCGGCGCTCGCGGAGCGCTACGGCGACCCGTTCTCCTGCGTCGTCTTCACGCTCGTGCGCGGCGCGGTCGAGGGTGGCGGGATGTACGCGACGGTGCTCGACGCCATCATCGAGCGGCTCCGGCGCTCGGATATGGTCTTCCTCTATCGTCGGCGCTTCGCGATGATCCTCCCGCGCATGCGGGCCGAGTCGCTCGACCAGCTCGTGGGGCGCATCACGGAGCTCGTCGGGGAGTCGCACACCGGCACCGTGCTCGAGTCCGTGCAGTGTCTCTCCTATCCGGACCCCGTCCTGCAGGACACACAGTCCGTGCTCGACTGGGCCGAAGACCGCCTGCGCGACCCCTGAGCGCCAAGCCGCCAGCCGCAGACGCCCGGCGTATCCCCCGCTGATCGGTGTTAGGGTGCTCCCATGAAGGGAAAGCGGGCCCCTGCGCTCACGCTCGGGGACGTCATCGGCGGCAAGTATCAGCTCATCGACCTCGTAGGCGAGGGGCCGAGCCACGTCGTCTATCGCGCTGAGCACATCGGGATTCAGCGCGCCGTCGAGATCAAGCTCCTCGCGCCCCATTTGCCGACCGGGGGACCCGACGCCGCCGCGCTCTTGCGCGAGTCCCGCGCTGCGGGGAGCGTCGCCCACAGCAACGTGCAGAGCGTCGTCGACTCCGGCGTCGATGATGATGGTCGTCCCTTCGTCGTCTACGAGGCGCTGCAGGGGCAGACCTTCGCAGCGCTCGCGGCGGCAAACCCGGAAGGGCTCCCGCAGGAGCGGGTCGCGACGCTCGTGCTCGAGCTGCTCGAGGGGCTCCGCGCGATCCATCGCGGCGGGGTCGTCCACCGCAACCTGAGGCCGCTCAGCGTCTGGCTCGTGCCTGTGCGGGGCGGCGGCGAGATCGTGAAGATCGGCGGCCTCGAGCAAGCCGCGTTTCTCGCCGAGGGCACCTCGCCCCCGCTCCTGCTCGGCGGCGGCGCCTCGTCGTTCATCGCCCCAGAGCAGCGCTTCACGGCGCTCGAGTCGGACGCGCGCGTCGACGTCTACGCGGCCGGCGTGCTGCTCCGCTTGCTCCTGACGGGTCGAGCGGAGGCGGGCGGGCTGGTCGGCGACACCGCGCGTCGTGCGATCGACCGCGCGACCGCCGCGGAGCCGGACGACCGCTTCGTGGACGCCGAGGCCTTTCAGAACGCGGTCTCGCTGCTCCTGCCGAACACCTCGCGCCCGGCGCGCGACGAGCTTCCTACGCCGTCCGATCCGCTCGTCGCCGACCTGCAGTACCTGAAGCTGCGCCGCTCGACGTGGGCCGGCGAGCAGACCGCCGCGAAGGGCGAGGCGCGCGTCGAGCTGCTCGTGATGCTGCTCGCGATCGAAGGGATCTGGCGCACGCTCGGGCAAGACGCGTGGCACCGGCTCGTCGCGCGCGTGCCCGAGGTCGAGGCGCTGCTGCCGGGCTCCGCGCACATGCAGCAGCACCTCGACACCGGGGTGCCCGTCGCGCTCGCGAGCCGCATCCTCGCGGCCGCTGACGACCTCGCGGGGCACGGCGACCTCGGCTTCGTCGCGCAGCTCGGCGACATCGTCGCGCAGCGCGGGCTTCACAAGCTGATCGCGAGCGCGCCCGACCCGCTCACGCCGCCCGCCGCGGCGGGCCTGCTCGACGAACTCTGGCCCGCGATTACCCGCCAAGGTCGCGTCGCGAACCTCGAGCGCGGCTCCCGGCGCGCCCGCCTCGTGGTGCGCGATCAGGTCCAGCCGAGCCTCGAACTCTGTGCGCTCGTCGCAGGCGTGCTGCGGGGCACGATGACGCGCAGCGGGGCGTCCCGCGTCATCGTGCAGACCTCCGCATGTCAGGCGCTCGGGGACGCGGTCTGCGCGTTCGCGATCGTGTGGGAGTAGCCGCCCGCGCCGCCCGCTCAGCCGCGCAGTCGCCTGATCTCGCCGCTCCCGGGGCCGCTCGAGATCGGCTTGTGCAGCACGATGGTGCCGCCCGCCTCGCGCCCCGCTTCGTGCGCTCCGCTGAGGCGCAGGCTGCGTCTGCGCGAGACGATGCGCGGGTTGCGGGCGCGGTAGAAGTCGTCGAGCTGCGCGTCTCCGACCCAGACGAGGCCGGTGCCGCGTAGCTGCGTGCGCTCCGCGCGGAGCTTGTCGCGGAAGCCGCGCACGACGCCCGATTGATACGAGAGCCGGTCGCGTCCGCTCTGCACGCGCGCGTCCTGGCGGTTCTGCTGCCAGAGGCGGTCGGCCGTCGCGAGGAGAAACGCGTAGACGTGCGTCGCCATCTCGAGGTTCGCGTGCGTGCCCGCGAGCTCGAACACCGTGCCGCGCTTGCCTTCGCGCGGGAGATACACCGGCACACGGATCACCTTCACGAAGAAGAGCTCCGAGAGCAGCCCGACGACCTCCGCCTCGACGAGCGTGCGCCGCTTGCGCGGGTCCCCGACGTGCCGCACCTCGTAGTCGCGCTCGGCTTCCGCGGCCGCGAGGTCGACGTTGTGGCGCAGCATCAGCTCGTGCGCTTTGCGCATCGCCGCCTCGGCCTCGTGCTGGTTCGCGCTGCCGGCGAGCGCGAGCAGCTTGCGGATTCGGTCGAGCGCGCGGTCGATCTCGGCGGCGCTCGACGCGTCGGTCTCTGGCGGGCCCGCTGCGCGCCCGTCGATGCCGCGCTCCGCGCAGACGCGCCGGAAGCTCTCCCCGTGCGCCGTCTCGTCGTGCACGCCGAGCGCCTCGTCGACGAACTGATGCGCCATCTCGTGCGCGAGCACGCTGACCACCTCGGGCCAGGGGCGCCCGAGCACGAGCGCGCGCGAGAGTTCCAGCGTGCGCGTCGCGCGCACCCAACGCCCGAGGCGCGTCGCGGCGTCGGCGAGCACGAGCACCGGCGCGACGAGGCGCTCACCGAAGCGCGCGTAATTCTCCCAGTCGAAGCGGGCGCGAAGCTCGCGCAGGAGCGCCGCCTCGAGCTCCGTCGAGAGCGCCGTGTGGGCCGTGTGCGACTCGCGCATCGCGCCCCGTTATCGCGCCGAGGGCTGTGCGGCAACCTCCCACCCGCCGCGCCACCTCTGCTAGCATCCCCGCACCGACCGAGGAGAGCGGCACGCAGTGGGGGACCTGACCGGCGAGACGCTGCTCGAGAAGTACAAGATCACCGGGCTCCTCGGCCGTGGCGGGATGGGCGCCGTCTATCAAGGGACGCACCTGCGTACGGGCCGCAAGGTCGCGGTGAAGGTGCTCGACGACCGCTTCCTCGCGAATCGCTCCATCGTGCAGCGCTTCGGACGCGAGGCGCGCTCCGCCAGCTCGATCCAGCACCCCGGCATCGTGGAGGTCCTCGACCTCGATCAGCTCCCCGACGGCGCGCCGTTCCTCGTGATGGAGCTCCTCGACGGCGAGACGCTCGGCAGCTTCATCGAGCGCAAGCAGCGGCTCTCGCAGTCGCAGGCGGTGGAGATCTTCGATCAGCTCCTCGAGGCGCTCGAGGCGGCGCACGAGCGCGGCATCGTCCATCGCGATCTGAAGCCCGACAACATCTTCCTCCTGCCGCCTTCGCACTCCGGTAAGCGCGCGGTGAAGATCCTCGACTTCGGCATCTCGCAGAAGGCCGATGAGGTCCGCTCACACCTGACGCAGACGGGCGCCGTCCTCGGCACGCCGCACTATATGTCGCCCGAGCAAGCCCTCGGCGAGAGCGCCCTCGACGCCTGCGCGGACGTCTACGCGGCGGCGGTCGTGCTCTACGAGTGCGTCGTCGGCGAGGTCCCCTACGACGCCCCGAACTACAACGCGCTGCTCCAAGCGATCCTGCGGGCGTCACCCGCGCGACCCCGTGATCGCGGCGCGAAGATCGAGCCCGCGTTCGAGGCCGCGCTCCTCGCCGGCATGGCGAAGGAGAAGTCGAAGCGTCCGCAGACAGCCGCCGCTTGGCGCACGATGCTGCTCGACGCGGCGAGCGGCGCTCCGATCCGCGATCCGCGGCCGTCGCGCGAAGAAACGCCCGCGCCCTTTCCGCAGCCGAGCCTGCCCGTGGCCGCATCGCCGCCGAGCGAGGCGAGCGCCACCTCGTCGCTCCTGAGCGAGCCTCCGCCGGTCTGGGGTGAATTCGCGACGCTCGGCAAGAAGGCCCCGTCTCCCGCCGCGGTCGCGCCCGCGGCCCCGCCGCTGCCTGACGCGACGGTCGGCAATCCGACGCCCGCAGAGCGAGTCTCGGTGCCGCCCCCTCCGGTGAATTCGACGGCTGGCAAGGAGCTCGAGGACTTCGGCTTCGATCCTGTCGGGCCGGCCCTCGAGCTCGATGACTCTGCGCTCCCCGTGCCTGGTCGCGGGCGCGTCGGGCAGGCCCCCGCCGTTCGCGGGCGCAGCTACGGAGGCACGCTCCAGGCCGTCAACCCTTCGAGCACCACGGGCACCCACGCCGCTCAGGCGCCCACCGGCTCCGGGCCGCGCACCTCGCCGAGCGGGACGATGGAGGCTGTCGCGCCGCGACGCTCCTCGAGCAGCGCGATCGCCGCGGTCGCGCAGCCAGCGCCGGCCGGGGTCGAGGATACCTCGCTGCCGGGCGGCGACCTCCCGCTGCCCGACGACGAGCCGTCGCCGCCGTCCGCTCCCGCCCCTGCCGCCCGACCCGCGCAGCGCGTCCACGACCTCATCGACCGCGTGATGTCGCTCCCGCGCGCGGTGCACCTCGCCGTGGCCGGGGCGTTCGCGCTCGGCTTGCTCATCCTCGGCATTCGTCTGGCCGTCGGCCGCGGCGACGAGACAGAAGTTCCGGCCGTCCCGCCGCCTCCTCCCAACCTCGCCGGGCCGGTCCCACCCTCTGCGCCGGAGGAACCGCAGACCGTGCTCGTCGACGTGTCGGGCCTGCCGCAGGACGCTCGCGTGAAGCTCGACGGGCTGCCCGTCGGCGCGCTGCCGTTGCGCGTCGGTCGCGGCGAGCACCACGTCCTCGTGATCGAGGCGCCCGGCTACGACTCACGGCGCGTACCGATCGCCCCGCTTCAGGACCTGCGCATCTCCGCAGAGATGCGGCTGACCCGGTAGCGCGTCGGGCGGGGCGATGCCTGCGGGGCGCAGGTCCGCCCGCCTCTCCCCCGCCGCATTGCTCCCTCCCTCCTTTTGGCATACGGTCCGTATGACATGGTCGCCCGCGACGCCCACGCCCGGCTGAACGCCCGCATCGATGGCCCGCTCGCCGAGAAGGTCGCGGTGCTTCGCCGCGCGACCCGGCAGACCACCACCGAGGTCGTGCGCGTCGCCCTCGAGCGCTACTACGACGCGGTCGAGCGTGAGGCGCGTCCTTACGATCTCCTGGTCAACGGCGGCTTCATCGGCTGTGCAGAGGGGCCGTCAGATTTGTCGCTGACCTACAAGGCCGCGCTCGGCCGCTCGCTCGACGAGAAGCACAGCGCGGCTCGCTCGGCGTCGTCCGCCGCTGCTCCGAAGCCCCGTCGCCGCGCGCGCAACAAGCCGTGACCGCGGCCCTCTGAGCAACTCCCGATGATCCTCGCAGACACTGGCTTCTGGCTCGCGCTCGCGAACCGCAAAGACCGACATCACCACGCCGCGCGCACCGCGCTCGAGGCGCTGCGCCAGCCGCTCATCACGACGTGGCCCGTCGTCACCGAGACCTGCCACCTGCTGATGACGCGCCTCGGCGCAGAGGCCGAGCTCAAGTTCCTCGAGAGCGCCGCGCAGGGCGCGTTTCAGATCTTCGCGCTCGAAGCCTCACACCTGCCGCGCATCGTCGCGCTGAGCGCGCAATACCGCGCGCTCCCGATGGACCTCGCCGACGCCTCCCTCGTCGTCCTCGCCGAGACGCTCGGCACCGGGAAGATCCTCTCCACCGATCGACGCGACTTCGGCGCCTACCGCTGGAAGCGCACCAAGCCTTTCGAGAACCTGCTTCCAGAGATTTGAGCACGAGACCCACCATGCACGAGCGATACGAGCCTTCCGAGATCGAGCCGAAGTGGCAGCAGCGCTGGACCGAGTCGAAGGCGTTCGCCGTCGGCGACGCGGGCGACGACCCGACGCGAGAGAAATTCTATCTGCTCGAGATGCTCCCGTACCCGTCGGGGCGCATCCACATGGGCCATGTGCGCAACTACGCCATCGGCGACGTGCTCGCGCGGCAGCTGCGCATGCGCGGCAAGACGGTGCTGCACCCGATGGGCTGGGACGCCTTCGGGATGCCCGCCGAGAACGCCGCCATCGAGCGCAAGCGGCACCCGATGGAGTGGACCTACTCGAACATCGAGCAGATGCGCGCGCAGCTACAGCAGCTCGGCTATTCGTACGACTGGTCGCGCGAGATCGCGACGTGCGACTCGAGCTACTACCGGCACGAGCAGGCGATGTTCCTGCAGATGCTCGAGCG
>CAIUAC010000294.1 GCA_903896985.1 uncultured Sandaracinus sp. | reverse complement strand
TCGACGATGCGGCCAGGAGTCGATGCCGCGCGGAGCCTGGGCAGCCGCTTAGCGGTCCGCCCCCACCCACACCACCGCTGACCGCGATATCACGCCTCCGCCCCCCGCCCGCACGAACTCCTCCTAAAGTAACAGGCCTTGCACTATCGTCGCTAATGTGATACATCGCGCGTAGCGCGAACGAGACATTCCGACGCTGTTATTGTGAGCGGGTTGGCTGTTTCGGCGCCGTCGGCCAGGGCTTCTCGGGGCGCGCTGGGCCCAAACGGCCGTCTTCCGGGGCACGCCAACGCTCGAATCGGGGGGCGGCGCACCGGTTTGGCACCCCGTTCCGCCGAATCGCCCCCCCCTTCTAGAGCACCGCTCAGGGCGACGACGACGGGCATTATCATGGCGTCTGAGTCATGGACGCGCCTCATGCTCTCGGGTTCGTTGAGCTTTTTGCCGAATCACGATGATACGGTATCACGGCAGCGACGCCTCTTCGCCGACGACCCCTTACTCTGGGATCCTCGCCTCGAGCGTTTGCGCCCGTTCGGGCCGGGCGGCTGCGCTTCGCGCCAGCTAACGGTAGTTGTAGGCGGCTCGCATCTGGCGGTGCTTGACGTCGGTCGCGGGAATTGGGCACATCTCCTTCATGAATTCATGGAGTTACAATGGGAGTCATTCCAATTGGATGCGTGCGCGTCGTCAGCGTCCTGAAGTCGCGACGGTATCAAGCTTGACACCTACGCCGAGATCCGGCACGCTTGGTCCATGTGGCAGCGACGCAGCGAGTCAGGTCTTCGTCTTGGGGCTGGGCCTCTGGGCGCGGTGCGCGCGGGGGCCATGCGCGAGCGCGAGGCCTTTGGGCGCGGCGGAGCGGCGTCGGCGGGGCCGGTCTACGGCGTCGACGGCGAGAGTCCGCGGACATGAGCCCGCGGCTCTTGAGGGCGCGTGACGTGGCGGAGCGCACGGCGTTGTCGCTGCGCGCGTCTTACGACCTGATGAGGTCGCTGCCGGGGTATGTGAAGCGAGGGCGGGCGATTCGGCTACCCTCGGAGGCGCTCGACGACTGGATCGAACAGGGAGGCGACAGATGCGCGCAGGAAGTATTCGGCTCTACCTTCGGGGCAAGACGTGGTGGTGCTGGGGGCAAGGACCGGACGGCAAACGCTGGCTCGCTAGCACGCACCAAAAGGACCGCGTCGCGGCCGAGCGCGCCGCCCGTGTCATCGAGCGTGAGCGCGCCGCTGCCGTACACGTCGCCCCGGGTCCGACGGTCGCCGATTCGGTGAGGGCGCTGCGCGCCGCGATGGTGCGCGGGGACCGGTCGCTGCACACGGGCGCGTTCTACGAGCGGAAGATGGGGCACATCGTCCGGCTCGTCGGGCCCGACCGGGACCTCTCGACGCTCACCGCCAAGCACCTCGAGCAGTACACGGACACGCGCCTCGGCGAGGGCGCGGGGCGCTCGACGACGGCGAAGGAGCTCGGCGCGCTGCGTACGGCGGCGCGGCGCGTCGGGGTCGTGCTCCCGCCGATGCCGCCGGAGCTGCGCGGCGCCTATGTGCCGCGCACGCGCTGGCTGCCGGTGCGCGAGTACCAGGCGCTGATCGCGGCGCTGCCGGCGGAGCGGCGGCGGTACGTCGAGGCTTGGTGCGTGACGGGGATGCGCGAGAGCGAGCTCTACGGGATCGACCCGGCGCGCGACATCACGCCGGAGGGGATCCTCGTGCGCGGCACGAAGACGGCGGGGTCTCGGCGCGTGCTGCCGCCGACGGAAACCTTGCAAAAGCTGCTCGCGGAGCCCTTCGCGCCGTGGCCGAACGTGCGGCGCGACCTGCGCATCGCCTGCACGCACGCCGGCATCGCGCCGGTGTCGCCGAACGACCTGCGGCGGACCTTCGCGAGCTGGCTCGCGCAGGGAAATGTGCCGCTGATCCAGGCGATCCGGCTGCTCGGGCACGGCTCGGCGGCGATGCTGAGCAAGGTCTACGCCCAGCTAGCCCCGGAATCGGCCCGGGCGGCCATGGACGCTGTAACAGACGTTGTAGCAAACGCCGGGCTCCCAGGTGCGCTCAGTGCGCGGGGTGCACGACCAGACCCTGCAAAAAAGGCCGAAAAACTAGTGCCCAGGGACGGAATCGAACCGCCGACACGGGGATTTTCAATCCCCTGCTCTACCAACTGAGCTACCTGGGCGTGAGGGAGCGGAAGATACTCGGCGGGGTAGGGGTGTCAAGAACGGTCCGTCCGCAATTTGCGGTTCTGCTCCCGGCGCGGGATACACTGCGGCGACATGGGGCAATCGGCATCGGACGCACTCCGTCGGCTCATGGCCGAGGCGGGGACGGGTGGGCAGGCGAAGGTCGACGCTCTCGTCGCCTTGGCGCAGCGCACTGTCTTCGTTCCGACTTGGCGCATGGGCGACGACGGCTACCGCACGATGGTCAGCTCCACCGGGGTCGCGGCGCTCGGGGTCTGGCTCGACTTCGAGTCGCTCGCGGATGCGTCGATGGCGTTCGGCTGGGTGATGCCAGACGGGCGCGTGGCGTACAAAGAGATCGGCGCGCGCGCCGCGCTCGGGCACGCGCTCGCCAACAATTTGCTGGTCGTCGTGGAGATGGGCGCGGAGCACTCGATGGAGATCGAGGAGCACGAGATGCGGCTGCTGCTCGCGCCGCAGGCGCGCAGTGAGTCGTCCGGAGCCTTCGCGGGGACGGGGCGGCTACAGTCTTCGCTGATGCGCGCGGTCCGGGCGCCGACGCCGGTGATGGGCGTGCCGAGCCCGACAGGGCCGCTGGGAGCGCAGAGTCCTGCAGAGGCGATCGCGGCGCCGCCCGGCTACGTGGCAGCGGGTCGCTCGAGCTTGGTCACGCACGACGCGCGCGAATCGAGCGTGACGGTCCCGTTCGAGACGGGCGCACGAAACAGCGCGCCGCAGGCCGGAGGCGCTGCGGTGCAGGCGACGTTCGGCGGCAGCGCTGGCGGCGTGACGATCGCGCCGCTGCAGTCGGAGGCGAGCGACGCGCTGTTGCGCGCGCTGGCGGGCTCGCTGCGGGGCTTCCCCGAGGTGGAGTGGGCGCTGCTCGCGTCCGTCGCGCGGGGGCCCGCGCCGCCGGTGCCGACGATCGCGGTGCGCGTCGACGCGGCGTTCCGCACGCGGATCAACGACATCGTCGCGGCGGTGCGCGCGGCGGCGGCTGGCGCTGGCGCCGGGCTCGACGTGCTCCTGCTCGACGACGCGCAGCTGATGAAGCTCGCGCGCGCGGCGGGGCAGCCCTTCTATCCCTGGCGTCGATGAGCCGAGGCATCGCTGTGCCCGGCGCGAGCGCGACGCCGTGTCGGTTCCAAAGGTGGTCATGAGCGAGAGCTTCGGGCAGTCACTCCCGCGGGTGGCGGCGCCGCTCCCTGGCCCGCGCGCGGCGGCGTTGGTCGACGCGCTGGCGCGGACGGAGTGTCCGGCGCTGACGGCGCGGCGGGCGCGGCGCGCTGAGTCGTCGGGCGCGAGCCACGACCCGATCGTCTGGGCGCGGGCGCGCGGCGCGAACGTCGAGGACGTCGACGGAAACGTGTTCGTCGACCTGACGTCGGGCTTCGGCGCGGCGGCTGTCGGGCACGGGCACTCGCGCGTCGTCGCGGCCGTGCACGCGCAGACCGAGCGGCTGCTCCATGCGCTCGGTGACGTGCATCCGTCGGACGTGAAGGTCGCGCTGCTGTCGCGCTTGGCCGGTCTTGCGCCCTTTCCAGAGGCGCGCGTAATTCTCGGGATCTCCGGCGCCGACGCGGTCGAGGCGGCCCTGAAGACGGCCATGCTCTCGACCCGCCGGCCGGGCGTGCTCGCGTTCACGGGCGGCTATCACGGGCTCTCGTACGGCGCGCTCGCCGAGTGCGGCTACCAAGCGGCGTTTCGCGCGCCTTTCGTCGAGCAGCTGGGGCGGCACGTCACGTTCGCGCCCTACCCTGCGGCGGGCGGCGCGGAGTCGCTCGAGCAGGCGCTCGCGGCGGTGGCGCGCGCCTGGGACGCGGCGCCGCTGCCGGTCGGCGCGGTGCTGTTCGAGCCGGCGCAGGGGCGCGGCGGCGTGGTCTTTCCTCCGCGGGGCTTTCTCGCCGGGCTCGCCGAGCTGACGCGCGAGCGCGGGGCGCTGCTGATCGCGGACGAGATCTTCACGGGGCTCGGGCGCTGCGGCGCGACGTGGCTCTCGGTCGCGGAGGGCGTGGTGCCGGACCTCGTCGTGACGGGCAAGGCGCTCGGCGGCGGGATGCCCGTGAGCGCGTGTCTCGGGCGCCGTGAGGTGATGAACGCGTGGGGCGCGCCCGGCGGCGAGGCGATCCACACGAGCACGTTCCTCGGGCACCCGCTCGCCTGTGCGGCCGCGCTCGCGACGCTCGAGGTGATGGAGAACGAGCAGCTCGCCGACCGCGCCGTGCGAGTCGGGGAGCCGTTCCGCGACCGGCTCCGCGACAAGCTCGCGGCCCACGCTTGCGTGCGCAGCGTGCGCGGCGTCGGGCTGCTGCTCGGCGTCGAGCTCGATGGCGGGGCGCGCGGGCTGCGCCTCGTGCGGAGGCTCCTCGAGCGCGGCTATCTCGTGCTGCCGGCGGGCCCCGACGCGCGGGTGCTCTCGCTGACGCCGCCGCTCTCGATCGAGACCGAGCTGCTCGACGGCTTCGCCGCGGCGCTCGACGAGGCGCTGACGGAGGACGGACCGTGACGGCGCCGCCCGCGGCTGCACGCCCGGGACGAGTCGCGCGCGATGACCCGAGGCGCGCCGCGCTCGCCCTGCGCGTCGCCGCGCTCATCGACGCGGTCGCCGCCGGACGGCCCGACGAAGGCGCGCGCGACGCGCTCCTCGCGGACCTGCGCGCGTGGCAGGCGGAGCACGTCGCGCCCTATGCGCGCCTCGTCGCGGCACACGAGCGGCGGGCGTCGACGCTGACGCACGAGGCGGCGTCCGCGGGGCCCGCGCTGCCGACCGATGTGTTTCGCATGGTGCGCGTCTCGACCTACGACGAGCGCGAGGACGTGCGCGTCTTTCAGACCTCGGGCACGACGAACGGCGCCCGCGGGGCGCACGCGTTTCGAGACCTCTCGCTCTACGACCGCGCCGCGCGCGCCGCGGCGGACGCTGCGCTCTTCCCCGACCTCGCGCCGCGCACAGCCGACGACGCGCAGGGCAGGATGCGCCTCGTCGTGCTCGCGCCCCGCGAAGAGGAGGCGCCGGACTCATCGCTCTCCTACATGCTCGCGCGCTTCGCGGAGTGGTACGGAGCGAGCGGCGAGCATGGCGTGACGTACGCCTACTCAAGAGATGCCATCGACGCCAGCGCGCTGCGCGCCGCGCTCGAGCGGGCCGAGCGCGACGGGGCGCCGCTCGCGCTGCTCGGCACCTCGTTCGCGTTCGTGTTCGCGGACGAGGCGCTCGGCGAGCAGCGTTTCGCGCTGCCGGCAGGGTCGCGGATCATGCAGACGGGCGGCTTCAAGGGCCGGACCCGCGAGCTCGTCCCCGAGCAGATGCGCGCGCTGCTCGCGGCGCGCTACGGCGTCCCGGACACGCACATCGTCGCCGAGTACGGGATGACCGAGCTGTCCTCGCAGCTCTACGAGACGACGCTCGCGGCGGCCCTGCGCGGGGAGGTCGCGTCGCCGCG
>CAIUAC010000293.1 GCA_903896985.1 uncultured Sandaracinus sp. | reverse complement strand
GAGGTCGAGCTGATGCTCGCCGCGCCGGGGCGTGATCGAGTGACGGTGCGGCTCACGCGCGCGGAGCTCGAGGAGCTGATTCGCCCGGTCGTCGAGCGGACGGGGCCGACGTGTCGGCGGGCGCTCCGCGACGCGGGCATCGGGCTCGCTGAGCTCGATGGCGTGATCCTCGTCGGCGGCTCGACGCGCGTGCCGCTCGTGCGTCGCTACGTGGCGGAGCTCTTCGGCAAGGCGCCGCTCGACAGCATCGATCCCGATCAGGTCGTCGCGCTCGGCGCGGCGGTGCAGGCCGATCTGCTCGCGGGCGCGGGGCCGCGCGACGAGGTGCTGCTGCTCGATGTGCTCCCGCTGTCCCTCGGCATCGAGACGATGGGCGGCGTCGTCGAGCGGATCCTGCCGCGCAACAGCGCGATCCCCGCGGGCGCGCGGCAGACCTTCACGACGTACGCCGATCAGCAGACCGGCTTCGAGCTGCACGTGGTGCAGGGCGAGCGCGACCTCGCCGCCGACTGCCGCTCGCTCGCGCGCTTCACGCTGCGCGGCATCCCGCCGATGCCCGCGGGGATGGCGCGCCTCGAGCTGACCTTCGAGGTAGACGCTGACGGCCTCCTCTCGGTGAGCGCGAAGGAGCTGACGACGGGGCTCTCGACGAAGGTCGACGTGAAGCCGAGCTACGGGCTCACCGAGGCGGAGATCGAGCAGATGCTGATCGACGCGTACGAGCACGGAGAGGAGGACGTCGCGCGGCGGCACCTCGCCGAGCAGCGCGTCGAGGCCGAGCGCATCTTGGCGGCGACCGAGCAGGCGATGCGCGTCGACGCCGACCTGCTCGAGGGCGTCGGCGAGCGCGCGATCATCGAGGCGGCGATGGCGGCCCTGCGCGCGGCTGCGGCGGGCGAAGAGCACCACACGATCGCGGTGTACGTCGAGGCGCTCGACCATGCGGCGAAGGCGTTCGCCGGGCGGCGCATGGACCGCGCGATTCGCCTCGCGCTCAAGGGGCGCCGCGCCGACGAGCTCGCGGTCGAGACCGATCACGCGCGCGGCATCGAGACGCACCTCGGGCCGCAGCCGGGCGCGGATTCGTCCGCTGAAGCAACTTCCACCGACGAGGCGGGCGCTGCCCCGCGAGAGACCTGATGCCGCGCGTACGCTTCGTGAAAGAGGGGCTCGAGATCGAGGTCGCGGAGGGCACGACCATCCTCGCAGCGGCCAAGAAGATCGGCGCGCCGCAGGGTGATCGCTGCGGCGGGGTGTGCGCTTGCTCGACCTGCCACGTCTACGTGACGCGCGGCTTCGACGCGACGAGCGACCTCGAAGACGAGGAGTTCGACGTGCTCGACAAGGCGTTCGACGTGCGCGCGACGAGCCGCCTCGGCTGCCAAGCGAAGGTGCGCGGCGACGTCGACGTCGAGATCACCGACGAGAGCTTCCAAGCGTTCCTCGACGAGCACCCGACCGAGCAAGACGCGGCGCGCGCGCTCCGCAAGCCCAGCTAGTCGGCGCGAGTCGCCCGATGCTCACCGCCTTGCGCCGAGCGCTCCTCCTCACGGTGCTCGTGGCACTCGCGGCGGGCACCGCGCTCGCGGCTTGGCGCGTCGCGGTCGAGACAGCGCTCGCGGACACTGCGCACGTCGGGCTCGTCGGTCCGTGTGCCGTAGCGCTCGCTCAGCGCCCGAGCCGCGTCGTGCTCTTCGCGTGGCTCGCCGCGTGGGGCCTCGGCCTCGTCGCGGCGCTCGTCGCGCGCGCGCACCGCGAGTCGACGGTCGAGCGCCTGCCCCCGGCTCCGACGGCGCCCGCGTGGCTCGCGGGCGTCTGGCGCGCGCGACCGTGGGCCGTCGTCGTGGGCGTGCTCGTGTCGCTCGGCGTCGCCTGGCGCGCGCAGGGCGCAGCGCGCGTGCTCTGGGACATCGACGAGCCGTGGGCCTTCCCGACGTCGGGTTCCGTGCTCGACGACAGCCACGACGCCCTCGTCCATCCGCCGCTCTACCGGGCCCTCGCGCACGGCTGGGGCGCGCTCAGCGGCTGGACGCTCGACGCGCCGCGCTGGCTCATCCGGCTGCCCTCGTGCGTCGCCGGGGCGCTCGCCCTCGCGCTCG
>CAIUAC010000292.1 GCA_903896985.1 uncultured Sandaracinus sp. | reverse complement strand
CGTGCGCGTCCGCGAGCTGCTCGTCGCCGCCGCGGCGGTCTCCAAATGAGCTCCGAGGCGCGACAGGCGACCGTCGCGCTGTGCGACCACTGCGGCGCTCCGATGGTGGTCGACGACGGCATGGTCGCGCGCTGCGACCACTGCGGTCGCAGCGAGTCGCTGCCCAAGCCGACGGCCGAGCGCCTCGCGATGCTCCACGCGCGCGTGCTGCGCGCGGCCCGACAGCGGCAGGTCGTCAGCTCGGCCGAGCTCGGCTACGTGCGGATCTTCGAGGGCCCCGAGGGCCTGCGACGAGTGCTCACGTTCTGGGGCTGCGTCGGCCTGCTGCCCGCCGCGCTCGTGGTCGTCGCCGCGACGCTGCGCAGCCAGTCCTTCAGCGCGCCGCTCGCGTTCCTCGTCTTGATGGTGCCGGGCACGATCGCCGCGGGCTTCTCGGCGTCGCTCCTCGCCGGTCGCCGACGCTACCGCGCGACCGTGCGCGGGCTGCTCGCGGCGCGCCCCGCGCCTGGCACGACCGGCGGCTGGACCTGCCGAGTCTGCCTGGCGCCTGTCGTCCACGACGTCGGCGCCGTCGTCCCCTGCGCGTACTGCGGCGTGGCGAACCTGGTCAGTCGGGTCGAGCACGCGCGCCAGGCGGTCGAGCTGTACGCTCGCGAGACCTACGCCGTCGCCCAGCGCGAGCAGGCGCTCAGCCTCGTCGGCACGCTGAGTCGGCACATGAGGCGGGTCCTGATCGGGACGTTCGTCGTCGGCGCGATCGTCACGCTCGCCTGCACCCTCGCCCTCGCGCGCCTCGCTGCCCCGTAGCGCCGCCCTGTCTACGCCTGGCGTTCGAGGCCTCCGCAGGGTGCTAGGTCGGCGCACGGGAAACGGTCATCCCACCGCATCGCGGACATCGGCTGCGGGCCCGGCACGGCGACCGCCGCGCTGGCGAGCGCGTTTCCCGAGGCCAGCCTGCTCGCGCTGGACCGGTCCCCGGAGCTCGGCCCCCAACGCTCCGGCCCCGCCTGAGCGCGTCGATCCGATTGGCCGCGGGGAATTGGCGCGTACCCTTGGGCTCCTTCTGGGAGGTCGGCGCGATGGACGACGATGTAGGGGCCTTCTTCAGCAACGCGAAACAGTGGCAGGCGGAGTACCGCGCGCTGCGGCAGCTCATCCTCGCCACCGGCCTCAGCGAGGAGCTGAAGTGGGGCAAGCCTTGCTACACGTTCGAAGGCAAGAACGTCGTGCTGATCCACGGCTTCAAGGACTACTGCGCCCTGCTCTTCCACAAGGGCGCGCTCTTGAAAGATCCGACGGGCATCCTCGTGCAGCAGACCGAGCACGTACAGTCGGCGCGGCAGGTCCGCTTCACCGAGGTGAAGGAGATCGCCAAGCTCGAGAAGGCGTTGATGACCTATGTGCGCGAGGCGATCGAGGTGGAGAAGGCGGGCCTGAAGGTCGAGCTCAAGAAGACCTCGGAGTTTGCGATGCCCGACGAGCTCCGGGCGAGGCTCGACGGCGACCCCGCCCTGAAGCACGCCTTCGCCGCGCTGACGCCCGGCCGACAGCGCGCGTACATTCTGCAGGTGGCCGGCGCCAAGCGAGCCGAGACGCGCGAGGCCCGGATCGACAAGCACGCGCCGCGGATCTTGAAGGGCCTCGGGCTGGATGATTGAGGTCGGCGGGCGCCGACGCCGACACGCCGACCCGCCGACTCCGAGCGGCATAGCCCCTGTTTGGCGCAGTCCTCCTACGGCAGCGCCGCCAGCGTCCGAGCGAGCGCCAAGCTGAGTGCCTGCATCTCGTCTTCCATCTGGCTGAAGAGGATGTGCGCGTGGATCAGGTCGCCCGCGCGGCCGAGATGCTCGAGCTCGCGCGCCAGCTTCTCGACGCGCTGGGCGTTGAAATTGCCGACCAGTCCGCGAAACGTGTGGACCGCGCGCATGAGAGCCGGCGCGTCTGAGGCCTCGATCGCGCTCTTGATCTCCGTGAGTTGCCGCGGGCAGTCGTCCAGAAAGGCTTGGCCGATGGTCTCGACCACCCAAGGGTCGGCGCTGGCCAACGCCCCGGCATAATCAAACGGCGCCTCAGGCACGCTGTGCGGCAGGGACGCGGGCGGCGCGCTCGCGGGGATGGTGGCCAAAAGCTCCCGCAGGCGCTTGGCGCTCAGCGGCTTGGACAGATAGCCGTCCATGCCCGCGTCCAGACAGCGCTGCTCGTCCTCGCTCATCGCGTTGGCCGTCAGCGCCACGATCGGCGTGTGCCGCCCTGACGCTGCCTCACGCGCCCGGATCAGCCGCGTTGCCTCCAGGCCGCCCATCTCGCGCATCTGCAGGTCCATCAAGATCACGTCGTAGTGCTGCTGCCGCGCTTGCTCGACCGCCTGCAGGCCATCCGACACCACGGCGACCCTGTGTCCCCACTTGGCGAGCAGCGTCAGCGCCAGCTTCTGATTCACCGCGTTGTCTTCCGCCAGCAGGATGTGCAGCGCCTGCTGCGATGGCCCGTCCGGGAGCTTCTCCTGCGTGCTCAGCGCGACCTCCGACTGCGCGCCCGGGGCGACGCCCACGACAGCGGACAACTCCCTCTGATCGAGGGGCTCGTGGAGACGGCTCGGCACGCCGAGGTCGCGGCCGTGGAGCGCCTCCGTCGAAGCGCCCCTCTGCCCGGCCTCGGCGACCGCGAACACGGCATCAAAGCTGAATACGCTGCCAGTCCCAAGCGCGCTCTTGACCGAGAGTCGCCCACCCATCGCCGCCACGAGCCGGCTGGAGATGGCCAGCCCTAGGCCGGTGCCACCATATTTGCGCGTCGTCGAGGTGTCGGCCTGGGTGAAGACCTCGAAGATGCTGGCCAACTTGTCGCTGGCGATGCCGATGCCCTCGTCTTGCACCTCGAAACCCAGGACCACTCGGCTCCCCTGGAGCGCGAGTGTCTTGACGCGCACCGAGACCTCACCGCGGTCAGCGAACTTGAACGCGTTGCCCAGCAGGTTCGTCAACACCTGGCGCAGCCGTCCGGGGTCACCCAGCAGGCTCTCGGGGACGCCTTCCTCGACCTCGTAGAGCGCCGTCATGCCCTTTTGCTCGGCGTGCACGGCGAGCACCTTGGTGGTCGCCGTCAGCAGCGAGCGCAGGTCGAACTCGACCTGTTCCAGCTCCATCTTTCCGGACTCGATCTTCGAGAAATCGAGGATGTCGTTGATGATGGTCAGCAGCGAATCAGCGGACGACTTCACGAGCCCCAGGTAGTCGCGCTGGTCGGCGTCGAGCTGAGTCTCGAGCGCGAGATCGGTCATGCCGATGATGCCGTTCATCGGCGTGCGGATCTCGTGGCTCATCGTGGCGAGGAAGTCGCTCTTGGCCTTGCTCGTGGCCTCGGCGGCCTCTTTGGCCCGCAGCAGCTGGTTCTCGACCTCCTTGCGGAGGGTGATGTCGCGGCACGATACATAGACATTGCCGTCCGGCAGCACAGCGGCGTTCAACTCCAAGGGGATCTCGTGGCCGTCCTTGTGGGTGAACGGGACCTCGGTGTGCAGCCGTCGCGTCTTGCCCAGCTCATGGCTCAGGGTCTGGTCGTACAGCTCGCGGAACGAGCCCGGGAGCAGACTGAAGATCGAGACGCCCAGGAGCTCAGCGTGCGAGTAACCCAGCAACTTGATGGCGAGCTCATTCGCGTACATCAGCTCGCCTCGGCTGCCCAGAATGAGCACGGCGTCGGCGGCGTTGTCGATCAACATGCGCTGCTTGACGTCGGCTTGGCGCAGGTCCTCCTCGGTGCGTTTGCGGGCGCTGATGTCCTGGAACGCGGCGACCGATCCGGTGACCTGCCCGCTCTCGATGATGGGCGCCGCGACGATCGCGATGGGAAACTGCCCACCACTCTTGCGCGTGAACACCTCCGTTTCGGAGCGGTACACCTCACTCTGCTGGGTGCGCACCTGCATGGCGCATTCGCTTCGTGGCAGCGCCCTGCCGTCAGCGGGGTTGGCGTGGATCAGGTCGTGCAACACCTGGCCCTGCATCTCCTCCCGGCTCCACCCGAGCAGCGACTCCGCCTCGCGGTTCGCGTAGGTACAGACGCCCTGACTGTCCAGGAGATAGACGCCTTCCCCCAGCGTGTCCATGATGTTCTCCAGCATGCGGCCGCGAGAGACGATCTCGGCTTCCATCGCCTTTTGCGCGGTGATGTCAGTGCGCAGCGAGATGTACTGATAAGGCTGCTGTTGACTGTCCAGAAAAGGCACGATGGTCGCTGCGACCCAGTAAATGGTGCCGTCGGAGGCCTGGTTTCTTATCTCGCCGTGCCAGACCTTGCCGCTGGAGATGGTGCTCCACATCTCGCGAAAGAACTCCTTGCTGTGCAGCCCGGAGTTGACGACGCGATGGTCCTTGCCGATCAGGTCGTCGTAGGAGATCTTGCTGATGCTGCAGAACTTCTCGTTCGCGTACAGGATTCGACCAGCCTTGTCCGTAATGCTCACGATGGCGTGCTGGTCCAGCGCAAACTGCTGATGTTGCAGCTTGGCATACGACGACTCCGCGCTCTTTCGCGTCTCCAAGAAGTCGCGCACCAACCCGGACAACAACTGCGTCAGGCGGCCGAGGCTCTGATCGTCCTCGCCGATGTGTTGCCCCAGCGGCTCCAACAGCTGATTCGTCGTGACTCTCAAGGTCTTGAGCGCGAGCTCGCGCGTCGCGGCTTGTTCGCGCAGGTCCTCGTTGGCCTGGCTCAATTCGTCCGAGCTCAGCTCCAGACTGCGCGTGCTCAAGCCGAGCGCGCGCTCGCCTTGAACATAGGCCTCGTCCACCTGAACGAGAAAGAACTCGAGCCCGCACAGGCTGCGCTGCGCCAAAGGCGACAGCTCGCTGCGCTGAGCCAGCGTCTGCAGCTCGGCCAGCAGCAGGGCGAGCTCTGCTTCGTCGGCGACGCCCAGCGAGCGCTTGAGTTGGCGCTGGAGCAGCTTGTGGGTCATCCGGCCGACTCACCCAGGTAGGAGATGGTCATCGTCTGGTTGTGCAACTGGCACTCTTGGAGGCCGTTGCCGGGGCTGATCTCGCCATAGGAGTAGAAGCCGGCCAGCGTCGCCTGCGGACCTAGAGTGTCGTGCACGACCTCGATCTCCTCATCCACGCGCCCGCCCATCACGAGCTTGCGTCCGACGCAGCTGACCAGCAGCGCCAGGCCCGGCGCGCCGTCTTGCTGCAGCCCCTCGAGGGTGGCGCGCGCCGCCTCCTCGGCGCCGTCGAGCAGGGCGTCGGTCTGGGCGTGCATCAAGCGGAGATAGCCGTCCTGGCTGATGGCGCCGGCCAGCGTCACGCTGCCGTCTGCCTCGTTCACACCCAGGATGGTGCGGATCAGGCCCGAGGGCTCGCGCGCCCCGCTGAGCATCTCGAAGGGGAACAGCAGCCCCGAGCCCGGCAGGTCCTTGGCGTATTCGCCGAGGTAGCGCTTGTAGACCTCGAGCGCGGGTTTGCCGTCGAGCTCGTACAGCACGTTGTTCACGCTGCGCGTGACCTTGCGTACGGGGCCAAACGGCTTCCAGCCGCCAAAGCAGCCGTGCGCAAACCGCAGGGCCTCGCCCCTGAGCCCGAGCGCCAGAACGCGCGTGGACGACGCCCCCTGATTGCACAGCGTGAAGGTCTTCTGAAAGGCTGCGTCGTCTCCGGCCAGGCCGCCCACGATCGGCAGCGCCGACCCTAGCAAGCTGACCATGCCGTCGATCAGCGCGCTGCCGTTGATGTTCACGCCCTGCCCCAGCACGAGCGCCGCCTTCGGCTCCCAGCCCGCGAGCTGCTGCGCGAGCGCTGCGCCGGCCTGGAACGAGTCCTCCATCGCGGTCAGTTCAGTGCTCACGACCCGACACTGCACGCTCTCGAAGTGCAGCGCGGTGACGACGACGCTGCCATTTTCAACGCCCTGCTGCGAGATCTCGCCCGCGGTGGAACAGCCCACGAGCTGCGCCTGAGGGAAGCGCTCGAGCAGCGCCTGCGTCAGCTGCTCGTCGGAGAAGTGGACCGGGCTGGCGAACACCAGGAGCAACTGCGGCGCGAGGTCGTGCAGCGTCTGCAGCTGGGCGAGGTCTGCGGGGAACTTCTTCATCACGACTTGCTGGATACGCATGGACTCTCTCACCCGGCTGAATAGATGGTTCGTAGAAGCCTGTGGGCGCCGAGCGCAGCTCAGGACGGGTGACGACTTCCTCTCGGGCGTGTATGGGCTCGCGCCTCCGCCGAGAATCCACCGTTCATTTCACCCGCCGAACAGCCGCGTGAGCCAGTCGGAGAAGCGCTCGAAGACGCCAGTCTTCACGGGCGCTGCGGGCTGTTGCCGCGGCTGCTGCGCGCTGACCTCGACGCCGCTCGCGGGGCCGCTACGCAACACCGTCGGCAGGGACGGCTGCGACGCCGAGTCGCTGCCGCCGTCGGTGCGCTCGTTGATGCGCGTCATCTGCTCATCGGTCGGCACGTCGATCATCGCGTCGCGGCTCGGCGGCAGCTGCAGCATCGCGCGCGTGTCGGCGCGGTTGAGGCCAGTGTCGCTGCGCTCGATCGCGCGCACGAGCGCGCCGACCTGCTCGCCGCCGTAGCGCCACACGAAGTCGGCGATCTCGTCGTTGTTGGGCAGGCGCCCCGTCTCGCTCGCGGCGGCGCGCAGCGCATCCGCGAAGCTCGAGGCGTCGGGATAACGCTCGGCGGGATCCCGGCGGAGCGCGACCATCACGGCGTCGGCGAGCGCGGGCGGGACGTGCGGCGCCGCCTCGAGGAGCGACGGCACCTCCTCGAGCACGATCTTCTTGTAGATCTCGAGGAGCTGCTTCGAGCGAAAGAGCCGCCGCCCCGCGAGCAGCTCCCAGGCGACGATGCCGAGCGAGAAGATGTCCGAGCGCCGGTCGAGCTCGGTGCCCATCGCCTGCTCGGGCGAGAAGTAGCCGAGCTTGCCCTTGATCTGCCCGGTCTTGGTCTTGGTGATGCGCATCACGGCGCGCGCGACGCCGAAGTCCGCGATGCGCACGCGCCCGTCGATGCCGACGAGGACGTTCTGCGGCGAGACGTCGCGGTGCACGATGTGCAGCTCGATGCCGTTCGCGTCGCGCGCCTCGTGCGCGTCGTGCAGGCCGTCAGCGGCCTCGGCGAGCAGCACGCCGACCATCGCGGGCGGCCACGGGCCGTCGACGCGCGCGGCGAGGCGAGAGAGCGGCGCGCCGACGACGAGGTCCATCACGAGGTACGGCATCCCGTCGTCCGCGCGGCCGAGATCGAGCGTCTCGACGCAGTGCGGGCTGTGGATGTTCGCGGCGATGCGCGCCTCGTCGAGGAACATCTCGACGAAGCGGGGCTCGTCGACGAGGTGCTCGAGCAGGCGCTTGATCGCGACGAGCTTGTCGATGCCCTGCGGGTCCCGCGAGCGCGCCGCGTACACCTCGGCCATCCCGCCGGCCGCGACGCGCGCGACGATCTCGTAGGGGCCGAAGTGCGTCGGCGGCGACGGTATCTCGTGCGAGGGGCGGCTCACGGAGGGGAGACGCTATCACGGGCGCCTCCCGGAGCGGGACCGCCGAACGCAGCGCGCGCCGTCAGCGACGTCCGTCGTCGCCGTCGAATTCATCGACGCCGACGAGTCCGCCGTGGCTGGGCGGCGTATCCGTATGCGCCGGCGGGGTCGGAGGCGGCACGGCGACCGGGGGCGCGGCGACGTCGTGCGCGAGCACGTCGCGCGGGGCGTCGTGTCGGCGCTTGGTGTGGTCGTCGGGGCGCCCCGCCTGCTCGAGCGCGTCGCCGAGCGGCCCGAGGCGCGCGCCCGCGCCGGCGTCGACGTCGGCCG
>CAIUAC010000291.1 GCA_903896985.1 uncultured Sandaracinus sp. | reverse complement strand
GCGCCTTCTCCAGCCCCAAGAGCACCCGCTCTAGCTGCCGCTCGAGCGCCCCGATGTCCCCGCGAACGAAGAGGTACTCGCGCTGGATCTCGTCGATCGTGAAGCCCGACGACATCATCCGGCGCAGCTGGTCGATCTGCCGGACCACGGTCGTCGGGTAGAAGCCCTGCGAGCCGCGGTGCTTGCCCTTCATGCCGACCCGGTGACTCCGGGGGAGCAACCCGAGCTGCACGTACTTCCGGAACGTCGCCTCGGTGAGCCGCTCACCTTGGCTGGTGAAGAGATCGACGATCTGCTGGACGCTGAGCCCGTCGGGGTGGGCCTGCTCGAGGCCCAGGAGCTTGTCCTCCGTCCAGACGTCCACGCGCCCCCCAGACCGACTTTGAATCGTGTTTCGATTCTAGAACGACGAGACCATCCCGTCGGCACGCGCGAATGTATTCTTCTCAAAAGAATCCCGTCAATAAAAACGTGCACGAAAAGTTGACCAGGCCTCTACAAGTTTCTGGCCTGTGTCCGTTTTGCTTTGATTTCAAGGAGTTAGCGTCGCGGCATCTCGGGCGCGTAGCCGATCTTCGAAATCGAATTGCGATCCGGGGTTCGATTGGGGCACGCTCTAGGCGTGTCTGTGGACTCGTTCGCCCTCCGGTTCGCCCTGCTCGCGCTCGCTGCGGGCTCCCTCGTCGGCTGCGGCGGACGCGGGGAGGCGCGCTTCGGTCAGCCCTGCGAGCGGGACGCGGACTGCCAGCGCGGGCTCTGCGTCGCGGGGGTCGCCGGGACGACTCCGGTGTGCACGACGAGCTGTGGAGGACGGGGTGACTGCCCGCCGGATTGGGCGTGCAACGGCGTGACCCAGGCCAACGTCGTGGTCTGCTCGCGCGGGGCCTCGACGCCGTTCGGCGAAGGCAGCCGTTGACTCCGAACGCCTCGAACGGCTAAGCCGACGACAGGCACTCGCGCGGGAGCACGACTCTTGTCAGACACCATTCGCTTCAACGATGTCCTGCTGCGCGGTGTGCGCGTCCGCTACGGCGAGATCGGCGAGGGACCGCCGCTCGTGCTCGTCCACGGCTTCCTCGTCAGCCACAAGGAGTGGCTGCCGATGGTGCCGTACCTCGCGAAGCACTTTCGCGTGGTCTTGCTCGACCTGCCTGGCTTCGGCGCGAGCGAGAAGCGCAGCGGGGACGGCTACGCGTACACGCGCGAGGCGTTCGCGGAGACGGTCGCCGACCTGATGAGCGCGCTCGGGCTCACGCGGGCGCACATCTGTGGGCACTCGATGGGCGGCGGCATCTCGCTGACGCTCGCCTCCGATCGCCCGGAGCTCGTCGACCGCCTCTGCGTGATCGACTCGATGAGCTACGACTTCGCCGCGCCGCTCAAGGGGCGGCTGCCGCAGATCCCCGTGCTCGGACCCATCATCTTCAAGAAGCTCTACGGGCGCACGCTGCTGCGTGACTACTTCAAGAATGATGTGTGGAGCGGGCACCCGGGCATCGACCTCGCGCAGGTCGACTCGTACTTCGACGACTTCGCGCCCTCCGAGGCGCGCGACGCTGCGTACACCTGCCTGCTGCGCACGCTCGACGTGAAGTCGCTCAGCCCGAAGATCCCGCGTATTCGCGCCAAGACGCTGATCATCTGGGGCGACGACGACCGCATCATCCCGCTCACGCTCGGACAGCGGCTCGCGCGGGACATCCCTGGCGCGCGGCTGCGCATCGTGCCGCACAGCGGCCACGCGCCGAACGAAGAGCACGCAGAGGCGACGGCCGAGCTCGTCACGGCGCACCTGCTCGGCACCGCGGAGTAGCGCGTGGACGTGCGCGCCTGGCGCCGGTTCCGCAGGAACAAAGGGGCCGTCGCGGGCGCGCTGCTCGTCACGGTCGTCCTGCTGCTCGCCGCGCTCGGGCCGCTGCTCGCGCCGTTCCCGCCGGATCTGCAGTTCACCGACGCCCTCGACCGCGCGACGGGGCTCCCCGTGGGCGCTGGCGGCAAGTATCTGCTCGGGGCCGATCAGCTCGGGCGCGACGAGCTCTCGAGGATCCTGCAGGGCGGGCAGACGTCGCTCGGGGTCGCGCTCGGGGCCACCGTGCTCGCGGTCGGCGCCGGGCTCTTGATCGGTTTGCTCGCGGGCTACCTGGGCGGCCCGGTGGACGCCGTCTCGATGCGCGGCATCGACATCCTCTTGTCGCTGCCGTTCTTGCTGGTCGCCATCGTCGTCAATCGGGTCGTCGACAGCCCTTCGCTGCTCGTGCTCTGCGGCCTGCTCGGCGGCCTCTCGTGGATGACGCTCGCGCGCATCACCCGCGCCAAGACCATGCAGGTGCGCGAGCTCGAGTTCGTGCAAGCGGCGCGGGCGATGGGGATGTCGCAGGCGCGGATCATCGCGCGACACGTGCTGCCGAACGTCGTGCAGCCCGCGATCATCCTGGGCACCACGCTCGTCGCGCAGATGATCGTCGCGGAGTCGGCGATGTCGTTCCTCGGGCTCGGCGTGCGCCCGCCTGCCGCCACCTGGGGGACGATGCTCTCGGACGGCGCGACGATGCTCTCGTACAAGCCGATGCTTACGTACCTGCCGAGCGCGATGATCGCGCTGACGGTGTTTGGCTTCAATTTGCTCGGTGAAGGCCTGCGGGATGCGCTCGATCCGAAGGTCTGACGCGCGCCTGACGCTCGGCGCGGGCCTGCTCTGCGTCGCGATGGGCTGCGCGAGCGTGCTTTGGGTCGCCGCGGTAGGCGGGTGCGGAGACCCGCGCTCGGGCCCGCGCTGGACGGGCGCTCATCCGGGCGTCGAGACCCCGCGGCGGGGCGGCACATTCGTCTTTCATCACGAGACCGACGTGCGCGGCTTCGATCCGCACGTCGCCTTCGACGAGCTCTCGACCATGGGCGTCAAGCTGATGTTCGACTGCCTGCTCGACTACGACTACGAGCTGAACCTGGTGCCGAGCCTCGCCGCCGCGCTGCCCGACGTGAGCGCGGACGGCAAGACGTTCACGTTCCGGCTGCGACGCGGCGTCCGCTTTCACAACGGCCGCGAGCTGACCGCCGACGACGTGCGCTGGAGCCTCGAGCGGATGCTGAATCCCGCGACGGCGTCCCCCGGCGTCGGCTACTTCGCGCAGCTCGACGGCGCTGCGGCGTACGAAGCGGGGCGCGCGCCGCACGTCAGCGGCATCGTCGTGCTCGACCGCTACACGGTGCGCTTTCAGCTGCGCGAGCCCGACCAGACGTTCCTCAACGCGCTCGCCATGCCCTTCGCGGCGCCGGTCCCGCGCGAGAGCTACGCGCCTGGCGCGCGCGACGTCGCGCGGCATCCGGTGGGCACCGGGCCGTTCATGCTCGTCGATTGGGAGCCGGGCATCCGCGTGACGTTCGCGCGCAACCCGCGCTACTGGCAGCCAGGCAAGCCCTACGTGGACCGCATGATCTTCGAGCTGAACCTGCAGCGCGAGGCGGCGTTCATGCGGTTCCTCGCCGGCGATCTCGATCACGTGCACCGCCTGACGCCCGCGGACCGCCTGTTTCTCGGGGAGAGCCGCGCGTGGGGGCCCTACCGCCAAGCGCAGGCCGACGCGGACCTCTGGGGCCTCGAGATGAACACCGAGATGGCGCCCTTCGACGACGTGCACGTGCGCCGCGCGGTCGCCTTCGTCATCGATCGGGAGCGATGGTCGCTCGCCCGCAATCACGCGCTCGCCCCGCTCGGCCAGGCCCTGCCGGCGGGGTTTGCGGGCTACGACGCACGACTGCCGGGCGTGCAGACGCGCGACCTCGTCCGCGCGCGTGAGGAGATGCGCCTCGCGGGGCATCCCGACGGGCTGCGGGCGCCGGTGACGCTGTGGATCGGCGAGGGGCCGACCGGGAAGATCTACGGCGAGCTGGCACAGGCGAACCTCGCGGAGATCGGCATCCAAATCGAGCTCAAGCCGGTCGCGTATCCCGTGTACCTGCGGGAGACCGGGCGGCGGCACACCGCGCAGATGGTCTATGGCGGCTGGACCCAGGATTTCCCTGATCCCGCGACGTTCTTCGACCCGCTATTTCACTCGCGCTCCGCGACCTCCACGGATGCCACGAATCGCTCGTTCTACAGAAACTCCACGCTCGACGCGCTCCTCGACCGCGCGCGCTCGGAGCGGGACCGCGCGCGCCGCGTCGCGATGTACCGCGAGGCGAACGAGCTCGTGACGCGGGACGCGCCGTGGGCGTTCGCCTTCAGCTCGAGCCGCCTCGAGGCCTGGCAGCCCTACGTGCACGGCTACCGCATCCATCCCGTGTGGACGAACTGCTTCCGCGACGTGTGGCTCGACCTGCCGCGGGAGCGAATCACTCGCCGCTACGCGCCGCGCGCGACGATGCCGGCGGCGCTGCTGCCGTTCGGTGCGCCGCGATGATGCGCTTCGCCGCGAAGCGCGCCGCGTGGGCGCTGGTCGTGCTCTTCGTCGTCGTCACGGGCGTGTTCCTCCTCGCGAACGCCGTCGGAGACCCCGCCGCCGCGAACCTCGGGCCGCGGGCGAATCGCGCCCAATTGCAGGCCTATCGACGCGCGCACGGGCTCGACCGGCCGCTGCCCGAGCGGTACGCGAAGTACGTGCTCGGGCTCGCCCACGGAGACCTCGGGATCTCGCTCCGCGATGAGCAACCCGTCGGGCAGGTGCTCCTGCAGCGGCTGCCGCGGACGGCGCTGCTTGGCGGGATGGCGCTCGCGTTCGAGCTCTGCCTCGGGCTCGGCTTCGGCATCGTCGCGGCGATGAGGCGCAACACCTGGGTCGACACCGCCGTCATGTCGACGGCGTTCCTCGGCGTGTGCTTGCCGTCGTTCGTGGTCGGGCCGTTCTTCCTGCGCGAGGTGGCGTTTCGCCTCGGCTGGTTTCCGGTCGGCGGCTACGGGCGCGACGCGCTCGACCACGTCTATCACGCGACGCTGCCCGCGCTGACGCTCGCGATCCTCGGCTCCGCGACCTACGCGCGGGTGATGCGCAGCGAGATGATCGAGGTGCTGCGCGCGGACTTCGTGCGGACCGCGCGCGCCAAGGGCGCGAGCGAGACGGCCGTGGTCCTGCGGCACGCGGCGCGCAACGCCCTCCTGCCCATCGTCACGATGCTCGGCCTCAGCCTGCCGCTGCTCGTGACGGGCGCGATCATCACGGAGAGCATCTACGGCTGGCCCGGCGTCGGGCGCCTCGCGATCGAGTCGATCGCGGCGCTGGATGTGCCGATGATCCTCGGCATCGTGCTGCTCGCCTCGATGACCGTGCAGCTCGGCAATTTCCTCGCGGATCTCGCTGTAGCGGCGCTCGACCCGCGCATCCGAACGGGCGCGGGCGGCTGACGCAGCCCGTCCTGCTCAGCGGTGATGGCGCAGGAGCCAGTCCGCGACGGACGGCGCCCAGGCGGCGTTGAACCCCGGGGCGTGAGTCCCGCCGGTGATGGACCAAAGCTCGGCGTCGAGCCCCGGCGTGCAGCCGGTGTTCCACTGCTCGACGGTGGTCTCGGCGCCCGGGAGGCTGTCGACGAGGTCGAGTGGCGTGCCTGCCGTCGACATCGTCGGATCACAGCCATCCCGCCCTGCCCAGCGCATCACGGCGTCGCGCGCCGCCGGATAGCCGGCCGTGCCGGTGTAGCTGATGGTCGGGTCCGCCGTGCCGTGGACCTGCAGCAGCGAGACGCCGCGCGTCGGCGTGCAGGTGGTGTCGCTGAGGTAGTCCCCGCCCGCGAGGCTGACGGCGGCGGTGATGCGCTCCGAGAGCTCGCAGGCCAAGCGGTAGGTCATGAAGCCGCCGTTGGAGTGGCCGTAGAGGTAGACGCGCGTCGTGTCCACGGGGACGACCGACTCGGCCTCGTCGATCAGCGAGGTCAGATAGGCGACGTCGTCGACGGTGCTGCCGTCGAAGTTGCAGCAGGCGGGAGTCGCGTTCCAGAACTGACTGCCGCTGCTGTCGACCGTGCCCTCGGGGAGGATCAGGTAATAGCCGCGCTCGCGCGCCGTCGCCGACGCGCGGAAGTACGTGTCCTGGATGGCCGACGACGCGCCGTAGCCGTGGAGCAGCATCATCAGCGGGAGGGGCGTGACGCCGTCGTACGCAGGCGGGACGACGAAGCGAGCGCGGCGATCGGCGGGGCCAAGCACCCGCGGCGCGACGGGCCCCGCATCGACTGGCGGACCGGCATCGATGGTAGGTCCACCGTCGAGGGCGAGCCCCCCGTCGGTCGGAGCCGCAGGCACCGGGTCAGAGCCGCACGCGGCGACGAGTACGAGAATCAGTGGAAGCGGGAACAGCGGGAGATTGCGCACGACCCATCGTGCGCAAAGCGGGGAGCGGCGTCCACTCCCCGCGCTCACGCGGTCAGCGGCAGCGACCGAGTCGGCACGCTTGGCCACGACCGCAGACGATGCCGCAGCCTCCGCAGTTCAGCGGGTCGCGCCGCGTGTTCGTGCAGGTGCCACCACAGTTCGCCGCCGGCGCGGTGCACGCGCACGAGCCCCCGACGCACGAGAAGGTCGCGTCGCAGGTGTGACCGCAGGCGCCGCAGTTGAGCGGGCTGGCGGTGATGTCGACGCAGAAGCCGCCGCAGATCAGCAGCGAGCCGGGACACGCGCAGCGCCCCCCGGTGCAGGGGACTCCGGACGGGCAGATGTTCCCGCAGCCGCCGCAGTTCGCCGGATCCGTCGCCGTCGCGATGCACGCCGTGCCGCAGAGCGTGCGGTCCGCGGGGCACATCGTCGTCGTGCAGGCGCCGCGCGTGCAGGTCTGCCCCGCAGTACAGACGGTGCCGCAGCCGCCGCAGTTCGCGGGGTCGCTCAGCGGATCGACGCAAGAGACGCCGCAGGTGATCGTGCCCGTCGGGCAAGGCGTTCCGCAGACGCTCGCCACGCAGCTCGTGCCGAGCGGACACGTCGCGCCGCAAGCGCCGCAGTTGAGCGATTCCGTCGTCGTGTCGACGCAGCCCGAGGCGCCGCACTCGGTCGTCGGCGGCGGGCAGACGACGCGGCAGGCGCCGGCGTCGCACGACGAGCCGGGCGCGCACACGTTGCCGCAGGCGCCGCAGTTGGCGTCGTCGGTGGTGGTGTTCACGCAGACGCCGCTGCAGGAGGTGAGCGGCGCCATGCACCGCGTGTCGATGCAGCGGCTGCTCGAGCAGGTCTCACCGGCGCGGCAGGTATTGCCGCACGCGCCGCAGTTGCTCGCGTCGCTCGTCAGGTCGCGGCAGCCCATCCCGCAGAGCGTCGTCGGAGACGTGCAAGGCGAGAAGCACACGCCAAAGCCACAGAGCTCCCCGGGGCCACAGCTGTTGCCGCACGAGGCGCAGTTCGCCGGGTCGACGCGGAAGTCGGTGCAGCCGCCGCCGCACGAGACGAGCGGCGCCGTGCACGTGTCGACGCATGAGCGGAACTGGCAGAGCTGCCCCGCGGCGCACGCATTGCCGCACGCGCCGCAGTTGAGCGGATCGGTCGCGACGCTCGCGCAGGTGGCGCCGCAGCGCTCGGTCGGGAACGGGCAGGTCAGCGTGCAGGTGCCGAGCGCGCACGCCGCGCCGGACGGGCAGGTGTGGCCGCAACCGCCGCAATTGGCGGGGTCGCTCGAGGTGTTGACGCACGCGCCGCTGCAGTCCGTGCCCGGAGCCGGACAGCGCGCGACGCAGATGCCGCCCGCGCAGCTCGAGGTCGCCGCGCAGACGTTGCCGCAGGCGCCGCAGTTGGCGGGGTCCGAGCTCGGATCGATGCAGCTAGCCCCGCAATCGAGGAGCGGAGGCGCGCACACCGCGGTGCAGAGGCCCGCGCTGCAGACCGAGTCTACGGCGCAGGCGATGCCGCAGCCGCCGCAGTTCAGCGGGTCGGTGCGCGGGTCGATGCAGCCGACGCCCTCGCAGAACTCCTGCCCTGGGTCGCACACCGACGTGCAGGCGCCCATGCGGCACGCGTCGCCCGACGGGCAAATGTTGCCGCACGCGCCACAGTTGAGCGGATCGGCGAGCGTGTCGACGCAGCCGCCGACGCACTCCGTCAGCCCGACGGGGCACGCCGCGACGCAGACACCATCGGCGCAAACGCCATCCCCGCAGGCTGCGTCGCAGTCCCCGCAATTGAACGGATCGCTGCGGAGGTCGACGCACGCCTCGCCGCAGAGGAACAGGGGATCGGGGCAGACGGGCCCGCCGTCCGGCCCAGCGTCGGCGCCGAGGTCGGGGTGCGCATCCGGGCCGAAATCACGCAGCGGCACGCTGCCGTCGGCGAAGGTGTTGAGCGTCGTGCGCCCGCACGCCGAAGCGAGCAGCGCGAAGGTGGCGACGAGGAGAACCCAAGCGAAGTGCGTACGCATCGAACCTCCGAAAGACCGCGAACAGGGACGGGCAGCGCGCCCGCCAAGTGTTGCAGCGTGAAGTGTGCGAGCAGCCGCGTCGAGGGCGCTACTTCTTGCGTTGCTCGAGCGGGTAGATGCGCCGGTCGTCCTGGATATGGCACGGCAGCACGCGCAGGAAGTCGAGGCGAATCACCTTCCGAACGCCGCTCGGGAGCTTGATGACGACCGCTCCTTCGGAGTCCTCGCCCTCGACGTAGCAGAGCCCGAATTGCTTGTGCGCGACCCAGTCGCCCTTCTCCAAGTTGGGCTCGTCTGCGCCGTCGTCGACGAGGCGCTTCTTGTCGGGGATGGGCTGCGCGGCGAACGCCGGCTCGACGACTCGCTCAGGCGGCATATGCGGCACGCGCGCCGCCCTCGGGGCTTCGCGCTGACGCTCCTCCCGCGCGGGCGTTCCCCACGAACCGCTGCGCGAGTCGGCCGAGCGCTGCTCTGCCGCTTGCGTCGCCGTGAGGCGCTCTGCCTCGACCGCCGCCGCCGCCCAGCCGAGCTGCGCCGGCGACGCTGCGACCGCCGTAGTCGACTTGCCGCGCCAGAGAGGCAGCCCCGTCGCGTCGTCCGGGAAGCGCTCGAGCACGAGGTCGTCGTAGGCTTCGATCACGAACTCGACGGCGAACGCGAGCGCCGAGCGAAGCTCCCCGCCGACGAGCGCACCGACCATCGGGGCCGTGCCCTCCCCGACCGCCGCGCCGTCGCTCCCTTCGGGACGGGCGGGCGCGACGAGCGCGTGCGCGTGCGCGAACGGCAGCCCGCCGAGGCGAGACAGATTGCCGGTGATCTGGACGGCAGTGCACGCCGCGACGCGCTTCGGCAGAGAGTGGCGCCTGGTCTGCGCGTCGAAGACCGCGAGCTCCGCCGACTCGAGCGATCCCGTCGCTTGAAACCACGCGCTCGTGATGTTGCGGTGAAGCGCGATCTCCGCCAGCGCGTCGAGGACGCTCTCGCCTCGCTCGAGCCGCCCAACGATGCGCCGCGTACGGTTGGGCTCAAATACGATCATGGCGCCGCAGGTAGCACGCGCTCCCGCGCGCTGCGAGGTGAGTGTCCTCGCCTTCGCGCACGTCGCGCGGTAGAAAGCGCGCACCTCCATGGCGACCCGCACGACGATCGAACGAATCGCAGAGCACGTGGGCACTGAAGTCGAGCTGCAGGGCTGGCTCTACAACAAGCGCTCGAGCGGGAAGCTCCACTTCCTCGAGGTCCGCGACGGCAGCGGCGTCGCGCAATGCGTGGTGTTCAAGGGCGATGTGAGCCCGGAGCTCTTCGAGGCGGCGGGCAAGCTCACGCAAGAGACCTCGCTGCGGCTCACCGGCAACGTGCGCGAGCACGGCAAGCGCAAGGGTGAGTACGAGGTCGGCGTCACGACGCTCACGCCGCTCGCGGCGACGGTCGGCGAGTACCCGATCTCGCCGAAGGATCACGGCACCGACTTCCTGATGGACAACCGGCACCTCTGGCTGCGCTCGAAGCGACAGCACGCGATCCTCCGCGTGCGCGCAGAGATCATCGCCGCGGTGCGCGACTACTTCGACAGCCACGACTTCACGCTCGTCGACGCGCCGATCTTCACGCCGAACGCGTGCGAGGGCACGTCCAACCTCTTCGAGACCGACTACCACGGCGAGCCCGCGTACCTCACGCAGAGCGGTCAGCTCTACATGGAAGCGGCCGCCGCCGCGGTCGGCAAGGCGTACTGCTTCGGGCCCACGTTTCGCGCGGAGAAGAGCAAGACGCGGCGCCATCTCGCGGAGTTCTGGATGGTCGAGCCGGAGGTCGCCTTCATGGACCTCCAGGGCGACATGGACCTCGCCGAGGACTTCCTCGTCAGCATCGTCGCGCGCGTGCTCGAGCGCCGACGCCCGGAGCTGATCACGCTCGAGCGCGACCTCGCGCCCCTCGAGCGCGTACAGAAGCCCTTCCCGCGTATCTCGTACGCCGACGCGATCCGCACGCTCGAAGAGGCGGGCACGGGCGCGAAGTACGGCGACGACTTCGGCGGCGACGAGGAGACCGTGATCAGCGCGAAGTTCGATCGTCCGGTGATCGTCTCGCGCTACCCGATGGACCTCAAAGCCTTCTATTTCAAGCGTGATCCCGACGCGCCGCTGCTCGCGCTCAACATGGATGTGCTCGCGCCGGAAGGCTACGGCGAGATCATCGGCGGCGGTCAGCGCGAGGACGACCTCGCGACGCTCGAGGCGGCGATCGACCACCACAAGCTGCCGCGCGAGGCGTTCGGCTGGTACCTCGATCTGCGGCGCTACGGCTCGTTCCCGCACGCGGGCTTCGGGCTCGGCATCGAGCGGACGGTCGCGTGGATCTGCGGGCTGCCGCATGTGCGGGAGACGATCCCGTTCCCCCGCATGCTGAACCGGATGTCGCCGTAGCTACTCGCTCGGCGGCGGCACCGAGCGGCGCGCGGCGGGCGGGTTCGAGTGCCGCTCCTCGCGTCGCTTGCGCTGCTCGTCGAGCCGCTTCTCCTTGGCTTCGACCGCCTCGACGAAGAGCTTCACGTACTCGCCCGCGCTCGTGATCGCGAAGAACACGCTCAAGTAGAGCAGCGCGAGTCCGACGACGTGCAGGTTCGCGTGCGCGGTGAAGACCAGGTAGTCGAGGTCGTAGGTGTGATGCAGGACGAGGAAGAGCACGGCGACCATCTGCAGCGCCGCCTTCTCCTTGCCGCCTTGGCTCGCCGCGATGACGACGCCCTCCGTGACCGCGATCGTGCGCAGCGAGGTGATGCTCAGCTCACGCGCGACGATGATGATCGTGGCCCACGCGGGCACGCGCCCCATGTCGGTCATCACGACGAGCAGCGCCATGATCAGCAGCTTGTCAGCGAGCGGATCGAGGAACTTCCCGAGCACGCTGACGAGGCCACGCTTGCGCGCGAGCCAGCCGTCGAGGGCGTCCGTGACGGCGGCGGCCGCGTAGACCCACGCCGCCCAGAAATTCATCACCGGACGGCCGTCGTAGACGAGCCAGAGGACGACGGGGATCATCACGACGCGCAACATCGTGAGGAGGTTCGGCAGGTTGATCGCGTCGTCGCGAATCGAGCGGCGCGGCGCGAGCGGCGCGCGCGGCTTGCGCAAGCGGCGAGGCTTCTTGCCGCGGTCGCCCTTCGGGTCCGACGGCGACTCGGGCGGGATCGAGGATGGGCTGGTCATGCGAGGAGCAACACTCCGTCTCCGCGAAACGTGAGCGGCGGCTGCCCTGCAGGCTGCGAAGCCGAGGACGCTCGCGAGGCGTCGGGGAAGAGCCGCCCTGTCCAGCCGACGAGCGCAGCGGGCTCCACATGCACCGGCTCGCTCTCGCTGACGCGTAGCGCCGTCGCGGAGCCGCTCAGCAGCAAGACGACGCTGCCCGTGCCGTGGAGTTGCACGAGCGGCACCGACGTAGCGCCGAGGGCGAGCGAGCCGCTCTCGAAGCCGATGCGCTCCTCGAACGCGAACAGCGCGTCCTCACGCACATAGAAGATCTCGTCCTCGAGAGAGAGGCCATGCAGCCGCGCGCGAGGCGGC
>CAIUAC010000290.1 GCA_903896985.1 uncultured Sandaracinus sp. | reverse complement strand
CGTGTACCCCCACGACCACGGCCGCCAGGGCGCCCTAGGAAGGCTGCCTAAACGAGCTCGCCCTCGAGGCGGCGGTCACTCGCCTCGGGGCCGCGAAGCGCCGTGCGAAACGGTGCGCGGAGTGCGCGGAGCGGCGGCGGACCGATACCGACACCGCCCGCCCCGCCCTTTCCTGATGGCCCCCCGCCGCGGTTCTGGTAGCTTCGGCCCCCATATGCGCGTGTTCACGGACGGCGAGACGCATCTCGTCCTCGGTTCCGGTGGTCTTGCGGTCTTCCGTTCCGGCTCCGAGCCGAAGCTCCTCCCCATCGGAGCTGCCGCAAAACGTGGGGCGATCGCGTCGCCGCCGCGCGAGGTCCTCGCGCCGCTCGACGAGGATCTCGACCGCGTGCTCGTCACGGTGGAGCGCACCGCGTACGAGGTCTCGCTCGACGGCACCGCGCCGCGTCGGCTGACGGATCGTGTGCTCGACGCCGTGCGAGGACACGACGGGCGGCTGTTCGCGGTCACCGCGAACGGGACCGGCGAGGAGCCCGAGGCGCAGCTGATCATCGCGACGCTCGAGCCCGGCGAGGGGCTCGTGGCGACCGACACGCTGAAGCTCCCGCCGCCCGTCCGCATCGAGTGGCCGAAGGCGACCATCTGGGAAGAAGGCGTCGACCCGTGGCCGGAGTCCGACGAGGACTTCGACGCGAAGGAGCACAAGCTCGACGCGATCGCGGTCGGCTATTCGTCCCGCGACGGCACGACCTTCTTCGACAGCGTGCACCTCGCGACGAGCGCGCACGGCGTGGCGCTCGCGTCGACCTACTCAGGCGTCATCGCGGTCGTGCGACCGGATGCGCGCGAGGTCGCGTTTGCGGTGCGCGTGCCGGCGACGCGCGACGCGCAGGAGATCTTCGCGGTGCCGACGAAGGAAGGCGTGCTCGTCGTCACGACGATGCACGGGAAGAACTCGGCGGTGCTGCACCTCGCGCCGAACGGCAAGGTGCTGGCGCACCTGTCTCGGCTCGCGGACGGACTCGCGTTCGGACTTGGCGTGCCATTCCTGGTCGACGATACGCGCGCGCTCCTCGTGCAGAGCCTCAAGGGCGGCAAGGTCACGGCGCTGACGCTGCCGGGGCTCGCTGCGGACGTGCTCGGCGACCTCGACATGAAGCTCGCGGGTGAGTCGAGCGCGTTCACTTCCGAGGACGGTCGCGCGTCGATCATCGGGCTCGGCGACATGGCGTATCTGTTCCGCGTCTCGGATGACGCGGAGGTCGAGATCATGCCGATCATGATGCCGGCGGCGCCCGTCGGCGCCAAGCGCGTCCCCGTCGCTCCGCCCCAAACTGGTCCGGCGCGCGCGATCGGCCGACCGGCGCTGGCGCTCTCGAAGGCGACCGCGGGAGCCGGCGAGTGGCCGGCGACGCGCGAGTCGACGACCACGATCGACGTGGCGTTCTCGAGCGCGGGCGGCAAGGGCAAGGGGATCTACGTGGAGGTCGGCGGGCCGGCGTTCGCGAGCGGGCTCGTCGTCGCGGAGTTCGTGTCCATCGGCAAGGGCGACGCGAAGGTCGAGGCGAAGTTCACCGTGCGCGGCGGCGCGTCGCGGGCGGAGCTGCCGGAGGTCGCGCTCGAGGCTGCGTACGCCATCGAGGAGCCGCGCCGCCGCACGACGCGCCCCGAGCCGCCCCCGCCGATGCCGGTGATGATCGTGCGCGTCGGCGTGCGCGGCGCGAAGCCGGGCGCGAACCTGCTCACGATCCGCGTCGGTCCGCTCGGCGCCGAGCCGGGTCGCGGCTCTGCGCTGCAGGGCAAGCGCCTCGTGGTCAGCTGAGCGCGCCGCGCATGACGACGCTCGACGACGTGCGCGCGCAGCCGGTCGCGGTGAAGACGCTGCGCACGGCGGTGCAGCGCGACCGCGTGGCGTCGTCGTATCTATTCGAGGGGCCGAGCGGCGTCGGCAAGCTGCGCGCGGCGCTCGGACTCGCGAGCGCGTTGCTCTGCCCCGCCGCGCCCGGCAAAGGCTGCGGCGCGTGCGACACCTGTCGCCGCATCGCCAATGGAAATCACCCCGATGTGCGCGTGTTCCTCCCGCGCGAAGAGGGCGACCGGAACATCAAGGTCGAGTTCATCCGCGAGAACGTGCTCCCCTTCTCGCAGTTCGCGCCGTTCGAGGCGGCCGCGGCTGTCGCGATCTTTCCCGACGCCGATGTGTCGTTCCCAGGCAATCACGCCGAGGCCGCGAACGCGATGCTCAAGACGCTCGAGGAGCCTCGCCCACGAGTGCACTTCGTGCTGCTCGCGTCGCGCCCCGATCAGCTGCTGCAGACGATTCGCTCGCGGTGCCAGCGCGTGCGCTTTCAGCGCCTGCCGGACCGCACGCTCCGGCAGATCCTCGAGGAGCACAAGGTCCCGGAGGCCGAGCGCGACGCCGCCGTGGCGCTCGCCGATGGCCGCGCAGATCTCGCCCTCAAGCTCGCCGCCGACGGCACGGGCCGCAAGCTGCTCGACTTCGCGCTGCGCATCGATCAGGTCGCAGAGTCGGGGCGCGTAGGCCTGCAGCTCGAGCTCGCCGACGAGCTCGCGAAGCACGACGACCGGGACCTCGTGCTCGACACGCTCGCGATGCTCTACCGCGACATCGCCGCCG
>CAIUAC010000289.1 GCA_903896985.1 uncultured Sandaracinus sp. | reverse complement strand
GACGCGACCCGCAGCTGCGCGCGCGCGGCGTCGGCCCGCGCGAACGCCGCGAGCACCTGCGGCGCAGCGCGCGAGGCGCGCAGGAGCGCCTCCCGGAGCGAGAGCGTCTGGACCGCAGCGGACTCCGCGGGAGCCTCCTCCGTGGGTGCCTGTTGAGCCGCCGCGCTCAGCGCGAAACACGGCCCCATCGCCGCGAGGAGCAGCGCGCGAAGCAGCAGAGTGTGCGCGAGTCGGTCACTCATGGCGGAGGGCCGCGATCGGGTCGAGGTGCGCCGCGCGCCGCGCCGGGAAATAGCCGAAGACGACGCCGATCGCCGTCGAGACGCCGATGGCGACGAGCGCGCTCTGCGGCTGAAACGCGAGGCTCCAGTCGGTGACGAGCGCGAGGATCGCGCTGACTCCAAAGCCCGTCGCCAGGCCCGCGAGCCCACCGATCGCCGAGAGCATCACGGCCTCGATCAGAAACTGCGCGAGCACATCCGGCGCGCGCGCGCCGATGGCGAGTCGAATCCCGATCTCGCGAGTTCGCTCGGTGACGGACACCAGCATGATGTTCATCACGCCGATGCCGCCGACGAGGAGCGCGATCGACGCGACGGCGAGCAGCAGGGTGGTCACCGTCTGCCGCTGTTCGTCGAAGGAGCGCGCGAGCTCCTCGAGGTTGCGCACTCCGAAGTCGTCGTTCGCCGGGCCGCCCTTGCCGTGCCGCTGCCGCAAGAGCGCGCTCACAGACTCCTGCGCATGGGCGGTCAGCTCGGGGCTCCTCGCCGCGATCATGAGCTGCTGAACGCTGCGCCCCGGCGCGCGCCCGACGCCCGCGCGAAACGTCGACAGCGGCAGCACGACGAGGTCGTCTTGGTCCTGCCCCATGCCGGATTGCCCCTTCTTCTTCAGGACTCCGATCACCGTACAAGGCACTCGCCCGACGCGAATCCGCTGTCCGAGCGCGCCGCCTCCAGGGAAGAGCGTCGTCTCCACCGTCTGCCCGATCACACAGACCTTCACGCGCCGCTGCTGATCGGTGTCCTCGAAGAGCGCGCCGCGCTCGACGTCCCAGCCCCGCACGGCGAAGTACGCGGGCGTCGTGCCCGTCGCCCGCGTCATCGTGTTGCTCGCGCCCGCGACGACCTGAACGCTCTGCGAGCTCGTCGGCGCGACCGCCTGCACCGACGGCACCTCGCGCGCGATGGCCTCCGCGTCGTCCTCGGTCAGCGTCGTCAGCGAGCCCGAGCCGCCGTGCGCGCCGCCCGCCGCCGACGAGCCCGGATAGACCACCAGCATGTTGACGCCGAGCGCCGCCATCTGCGCCTCGACGCGCGCCTTCGCGCCCGCGCCGATGGTCGTCATCGCGACGACGGCGGCGACGCCGATCAGAATGCCGAGCACGGTCAGCGACGCGCGCAGCTTGTTTCGTCCGAGGGCGCGCAGCGCGAGGCGCATCGCCATCCACGTCATCGCGAGCCGCGCGAGCGTGCCCGTCTGCGCGGCGCGCGGCGCCTCCTCGTGCTCGAGCACCTCCCCCGCGCTCCAGCTGTCGGCGGCCGCCGAAGGCTTGGCGATGCGCGGCGCGGTGACCAGCTCGTCGGAGCCGATCTCGCCGTCCTTCATCGTCACGATCCGCGAGGCACAGCGCGCGACGTCTACCTCGTGCGTGACGAGCACGATGGTCAGTCCGCGCTCGCGATTGAGCCACTGCAACATCGAGAGGATGTCCTCGGTCGTGCGGGAGTCGAGGTTGCCAGTCGGCTCGTCGGCGAGCAGCACGGCGGGCTTCGTCACGAGCGCGCGCGCGACCGCCACGCGCTGCTGCTGACCGCCCGAGAGCTGCGCCGGCGTGTTGTGCAGGCGGTCTCCGAGCCCGACGAGCGCGAGCGTCGTCGCGGCCCGGGCTTGGCGTTCGCTGCCGCCGACGCCGCGGTAGACGAGCGGTAGCTCGACGTTCTCGAGCGCGCTCGTGCGCGGGAGCAGGTGAAAGCCTTGAAAGATGAAGCCGAGCAGCTGATTGCGGACGACCGCGAGGCTCTCCGCGTCGAACGCCGCGACGTCGTGCCCGGCGAGCACATAGGTGCCGCTCGTCGCGCGATCGAGGCAGCCGATCACGTTCATCAGGGTGCTCTTGCCGGAGCCCGAGGCGCCGACGACCGCGACGAACTCTCCGCGCTTCACCGTCAGCGACACGCCGCGCAGCGCGCGAAACGACACCTCGCCGCTCGCGTAGACCTTCTCTACGTTGGTCAGCTCGATGACCGGTTCGGCGTCCTGGGGCGCGCGGTCCACTCAGAACATCCCGGGCGGACGCTTCGCGCCGCCGCCGCCGCCTGAGGCGCCGCTGCTCGGCGCCGCGGTGGCCGTCTGACTCACGTCGTCGAGGATGACCTCGACCCCGGCGCGCAGCTCGGGTGACGACACCTCCGTGAAGGACGCGTCGCTGATCCCCGTGGTCACTTGCACGGCGCGAGGCACCGCCCCCGGCGTCGCGGAGTCGAGCACGTAGACGCGCCCGCTGCGGCTGCCCCCGCTGCGCCCATTGCGTCCGCGTCCGACTCTCCCTGCGCCCGCTCCGCTCGCGCCCGAAGCGCCCGTCGCGGCGTCTGCCGTGCGGGGGCGAAACCGCAGCGCCGCGTTCGGGACGCGCAACACGCCGCGGTGCTCCGCCGTCGTCACCGCGATCGTCGCCGTCATCCCGGGGCGCAGCTTGCGCGCGGAGTTGTTCACGTTGATGACCGCGGGATATGTCACGACTCCTTGCGTCGTCGTCGCGCCCAGTCGCAACTCCCGCACATCGCCCGGAAACACGTCATCTGGAAACGCGTCGACGCGCACCTCGACGGGCATATCCTTCCTGAGCTTGCCGATCTCCGCCTCGTCCACGTCGCCGATGACGCGCACGCGCGCGAGGTCGTCGACGATCAGAAAGAGCACGGGCGCCTGGAGGCTCGCCGCGACGGTCTGTCCGACCTCCACGGAGCGAGTGACCACGATCCCGTCGATCGGCGCGAGGATGCGCGTGTACGCGAGATCTGTTTGGGCCGAGTCGAGCGCTGCCCGCGCCTGCGCGATCGAGGCGCGCGCGACGGCGACCTGCGCGGCGGCGCTCTCTTGCGCTGCGACCGCCGCGTCGAGGTCCGCGGCGGCGTTCAGCTCGCGGTCGCGCATCTGTCGGGCCCGCGCCGCGTTTCGCTCGGCGAGGCCGAGGTCCGCGCGCGCCCGCGCCTGCTGCGCGATGGCCGAGGCGAGCGCGGCGCGCGCCTGCGCTTCCCTCGCGTGAAACGGCGTCGGATCCAGCTCCGCGAGCAGGTCCCCCGCGTGCACCTCGTCGTTGAAGTAGGCGTGCAGCGCGAGGATGCGCCCGCTCACCTGACTCCCCACCTGGACCTGCGTGATCGCCTGCACGGTGCCAGTCGCCTCGATGCTCGCGACCACGTCGCCTACGGTCGCTCGGGCGGTGAGGTACTGCGCGGCGGTGGGTCGGGCGCGCAGCAGCCACCAGCTCGTACCGCCCGCGACGAGCAGCACGAGCAGCACGGGCCAGATCCACCAGGTTCGGCGCGGCTTGCGTCGAAGGGCCGCGAGCGCGTCGTCCGCCGCCGTGTTGGCTCGCGGCGTCGACGCCGCAGTCGCAAGTTCGTGGGCCACGAAGAGCAGCCTGGGAGCGTGCTGCGCCGCTGTCGAGCGCGGCGCGTGTTTTGGTCAGACGTCGTTAGGATCTGAGGCTCGTGCGACACTCCGCGTGTGCGCCGCCATCCCGTGCTCGCGTTCACGCTCATCGCGCTGCTGCTGCCGGCGCTCGTCGGTCCGCCGCGCGCCGTCGCCGTCGAGCGCCCGCCGCGCCTCGTGCCGCAGAGCGGCTGCGAGCTCTGGGTGGGGCGCGCGTCGGGCAACGATCCGTCCATGCAGATCGAGCTGGAGCTCTGCCCGCAAGCGGACGGGCAGCTCATCGGTTCCCTCCAATGGTCGAGCACGCTGAGCGGCTGGAACGTGCGCGATCTGCACGGCCACTACGAGCCCGGCGGGCGCGCGCTCTCGCTGAGTGACGACCGCGTGCGCGAGGAACGCCCCGCGCCCGGTTGGATGTTCTGCACCGTCGACCTCTACTCGCTCGAGCGCGTCGGCGATCATCTCAGCGGTCGCTACCACTCGTCGGCGTGCACGGACGACGGCACGATGTCGCTCGACCGCGTGACTGGCGCGCCCGGTCTCCCCGCGCAGCCGGGTCAGCCAGGACAACCCGCGCAGCCTGGACAACCGGGGCAGCCCGCGCAGCCCGGGACGAGCCCGCCGACCGTGCCGAGCCCGCTGCCGCCCGCGCCCACGCCGCCGCCTCCTGCGCAGCGCCCTGCGCACGAGCGCTCCGGCTGCTCGCTCTGACGCGCGGCGCGCGCCCGCTCAGAGGACGCCGCGCTCGCACGCGAGCACGCGCTCGTAGTGCTGCCACGCCGCGCCGCCGTGCGCGTGCAGGCGCGCCGCGAGCACGCGGTCGTCGAGCGCGCGGACCAACCGCTCGTAGGGCGCCGCGTCCACTTGCTCGTCATCGAGGCGCTGCTCGAGGCTCTCCACGTGCGTGCGCGCCTCCCGCCACGCGCGTAGCTCCGGTGCGCCGTCGAGGAACGCGCTGATCGCGTCGTGCTCGCGCGTCAGCGTGCTCTGGAAGTCGGGGTGCCAGGGATCGTCGAGCATCGGCCAGCGCGAGAGGAGCGCCGCGGACGCCGCGCGGTAGGCGGTCGCCTCGATCTCATCGATCTGCGTCAGCTGCTGCGTCAGCTCCGTCATGACGCGGTGCCGTTGCGCGAGCTCCGTCCGCGCGCGCGGCTCGCGCCCGACGAGGTCCGTGCGCTCGGCCATCGCGGCGATCACGGCGTCGGCTTCAGGCAGCGGGTAGGGCGACTCGGCGCCGTGCGCAGGCGCCGCGCCTCGTAGCCAGGTCTCGGACGTCGTCGTCGGGACATCGAGCGACGCCGAGGCGATCACGGCGCGCACGTGCGCCTCGAGCAGCGAGATGTGCCCGTCGTGATCGAGGTCGAGGTCGGCGCGCGCGTCGCGACCGTCGCGGTCTTGGCCGCGCAGCGCGGCGAGGAAGTGGATCGCGTAGCCCTCGTGCACGGCGCGGTCGGGGTCCGGATCGCAGCCGCTCGCCTCGAGATCAAAAGGCGCGGCAAAGAAGCCGCAGCGGTCCGTCGTCGCCGCGCCGAGCTCGGCCCGCGCCCCGCGATAGGCGAGCTCGCCGAACCCGCCCGAGAAGCAGGACGTGATGATCACCCGCACCGTGCGGCTCGGCGGCGCGTGGTCGAGCGTCTCGGCGAGCGCGGCGGGCGTGAGCGTCTCATCGCCCCACATCAGCAGCGTCGTGTCGCTCGGCGTCTCGCCTCCGGCGCCGTGCCCCGCGAGAAAGATCGTCAGCGGCTTGGTGCCCGTCGCGAAGGCGGCGTCGATCGCGGCGAGCGTCGCGCTCACCGTCGCCGGCCCCTGCAGCGCGAGGCGCGTCGTGCGGTAGTGCGCGTCGCGACCGTCGCGCGCGTCGAAGAAGTCACCGATCTGCGACTCGACCTCGTCGCCGCGCCGCGTCTCGTCGAGCACCTGCACCGAGCGCGTGCCCGGACCGCCCGCGAAGAAGAGCAGCCCGCGGTCGGCGCCGAGCGTCTCGGCGAAGAGCCCGAGGTCGTCCTCCACGCTCAGCTGGTTGTACTCGGGGGTCGGCCCGCCCCCCGCGGCGATCCACTCCACGACCGTCGGCATCGCCGCAGGACGAGCGTCGAGCAGCGGATCGGCCTGCTCCGCGGACGCGCTCCTGTCGCGGGACTCGTGCTCCTCGCTGCGTCCGTTTGGGTGCTCCGCTCGCGCTCTCTGCGCCGCGTCCCCCGCGCCTGCGCCGCTGCTCTGCGCGCGCAGCGGCGGCCGCGCGTGCGGCGTCGTGCCGATGGCGACGCGCTGCGCTCCGAGGGCGAGGGCCGCGCCGGCGAGCGCCGACGCGACGACCGCGCTCACCCAGCCGAAAGCTCTTGCTCGACCCGTTCGCATGGAAAGTCGGCGACTGTACCGCTCGCCGGGAGAGGCGTCGACGCGGGCTCCGACTCGAACGAGCGCAGCTTCTCCCAGAGGTTCTTGCGCGAGATCCCGAGGAGCGCCGCCGCCTTCGCCTTGCGGCCGTGGGTCAGCGCGAGCGCACGCCGCACGTGTCGCTTCTCGTGCTCGTGAAGAGCCTCGGCCAACGATGGGAAGTTCCGTCCGCTCATGTGCTCCATCCTCCCCGGGGCGGTCTGCTTTGCACCCAAGCGCGCGCAGCTCCACCGACCGGGTGCAGGCTAGCCAGCCCGCGAACCGTAGTAAAGCCAAAAAGAGGAAAGTCTGTAAACGGATGAGCGGAGCGGACTACAGCCCAGAAGCTCCTCCGCTCGTGTCGAGGCCGAAGCCGCGCTCGCCCTCGCCGGTGTGGAGCGACTGGGTCCACATCGCGTCGTTCGTCGGCGTCACCGTCGCCGACGGGCGCGCGTAGACGTCGGCGCCGTCGCCGTCGAGGAAGACGCCGAGCGACTCGGCGCGCCCGCGGAGCATATCGCCGACGGTCTCGACGGAGGCGTTGCCGAGCGTGAGATCGCTCGACGCGGTGTAGTGATCGTCGCCCGCGACGTCGACGACGAAGCCCGCGCCCGCGGCGTTGGCAGCGCCGAGCGCGAGGTTCGGCGCGGCGTAGGTGTCGCTGCCGCCGCGGTCCACGAGCCACGCGAGCGAGAAGTCGTGCCCCGCGCCGAGGGCCATGTTCATGCGCCGCGACGCGGTGCCATAGAGGTCGTCGCCGTTGCCGTCGTCGAGCAGCACCGCCGCGGCGAAGTGCGCGGCGCCCGCCTGCACATACCAGCGCGCGTCGTAGCGATCCGCTCCGTCGCCGTCGAGCAGCATGCCCGTGCCGAACCAGT
>CAIUAC010000288.1 GCA_903896985.1 uncultured Sandaracinus sp. | reverse complement strand
CGCGCCCGGACCGATCGCGCGGAGCGTCAGGGCCAGGACCGCGGGCCCTTGCACGGTCATCTCCGCCGCGTGCGCCTGCCGCACGACGCGCAGCCCCGCGCCCGGCCCATCCTCCGCGCTCGACAGGGCGCGCCAAGCCCCGCGCGGCTCCTCGACCCGCACGAAGCGCGGATCGATCGGCTGCTGACGCAAGAACGCGACGATGGCCGCCCCACGTCGGTACGCGACGATGGCCTCGCGCGGCGCGGCGTCCGCAGCGCGTACTCCGAGCGCGGCGTCGCGGGCGAGCGTCTCGCGGAGCGCCCCGGAGCCCGGCGGCAGCGTCGGAACCTCACCGACGCCGCGCTCGATCCACGCGAGCACCTCGATGAGCGCGTCCGCGAACGCGCGGTCCGGCACGTAGGGTTCGACCGCGTACACCTCGACGTCGGCGGCCGTGTCGGACTCGAGGCGCCAGATCGTGCGCTCCTCGGAGAGAAAGAGCCGCGCGTCGCCGTCGACGTGCGCGGGCGTTTGCTCGAGCCACGCGATCGCGGGCCGAGCGCCCGACGCGCTCCCGCGCACGACTCGGAAGGCCCGCAGCTGCTCTGGATGCGACGTCACGACGCGCAGCACCGACCAGCCGGGCGGCCGCAGATAGGCCACATGCCCCGCGTCGAGGCGCGCCGTGCGCGCGGTCGGGAGCGTCGGCTCCGGGGCGAAGAGATCGGGTGGAGTGTCCGCGCGGCAGGCGAAGAGCGCGACGGGCGCGTACTGCGCGGTCGCTGGCTGCGGCGTTTCGCGCTGCGGGGCGGGCTGTGCCTCCGCGTTCTGCGCCGACGCGGTCGACGCGACGCAGAGCACGCCGATGAGCGCGGCGGGGCGACTCCACGCTCGAACGCGCGAAGGCTGTGGCCGCCGCCGGCCCGGAGCGTGCGCGCGAGGCGTCACTCTGCGGGGCTCCAGATCGCTTCGCCGAGCAGGCTCGCCAGCGCGGCGTTGTCCTCGAGGCGCTGGCGAAACGCCCGCGCGGTCTCGACGTGTACGAACTCTGCGCCGAGGGCCCGCGCGAGCTTGCCCTGTTCGTTCGTCGTCGCGCCGAGGCTCCGGGTGTCCTCCGGGAAGCGCGCGACCCGCACCGCGAACGCCACGGTGAGCCGCGCAGCCAGGCGCGCCACGACGGGCCCGGAGCCGCTCGTCTCGCCCCGGCTCAAGATCACGTCGAGGTCGCCGCCCTCCCGGTCACCGAAGCCGTGCAGCTGAACGATCCGCGCGGGGCCGCGCGAGAGAAACGCCCGAGTCGCCGCGTGGAAGTAGCTGCCCGTCTGCTGGCAGACGTCGGCGGGCGCGTTGGGGCGCGGCGTGCGCGGGCCCTCCTCGGACCAGTAGCGGTGCAGCGTGTTCGTGAAGAACGCGTCGCCGGAACCCTGCTCGAAGAAGAGCCCCGCTGCGATCTTGCCGGTCGCGACGTCGTGGTACGCGTGCGGCGCTTGCAGGAGCCTCCGCTCGCGTCCGTCGGTGGGGGCCGCCTCGACGCGGAAGAAATACGCGCCCCCGCCACGTCCGCGCTCGTCGAGCAGGGCGAGCACCCGCGCTGCCCCCACCTGCCAGAGCTCCGCCGTGAACCCGGTCGGCGGCAGCAGCGCTCGGAGCGCGGGGCTGTCTCCGCCCGAGCTTTCGGCCGCCCGCGACGCCTCGACGACGAGCGCCTCCATCGCGCTGAGCGCTTCGCGAGAAGGCTCCACGAGCCGCCGCTCGCCCTGACGCCACACGCGCTCGCGAATGTCCCTCAGCAGCATCGTCCTGACCTCCAGCGGAGCCGCGACCCGCGCGGGCCGCGACCCAGCGCTTCCACAGGAGCACGCGGCCAACGACGCGAGCGCGGCGAAGAGCACGGCGCGTAGTCTTCTGTCAGCCATCCTCGCCTCCCGACCACGCACCATGCCGTGTCAACGTCGGCGCGGCGACCGTCGAGCCCACGCTGCCCTCGGCGAGCACGCGCACGTAGACGCGCAGATTGCCTCCGCCCTCGAGCGAGAAGGTCACCGTGTGCGGCCCGTCGCGGAGGTCGTCGCCGAAGCGAAACCGCGTCGAGCGCGCGCGACCGACGGCCTCTCCGACTCGGTCGAGGAAGACCGCCGGGGGGCGCGCGCTCGCAGGTACGGGCACCGACGGCGCCACATCCGTCACGCGGGCGAGCGGCGTCCCGACGACGCGCTCGGGGTGTCCGCCGTCGAAGAGCGCACGGACCGAGAGCCCGGCCGGCGCGGGCGCGCCCGGCGCATAGACGACGAGCCACAGCGTCCGCTTGCCGGGCGGCACGCGCACGGTGAGCGGCGTCGCCCGCGCGAGCGCGAAGACCGTGCGGCTCGCGAACGCGTGCGTCCCTCGCCCGTCGGGCGGGAGCGCGATGAAGACGCGCGCGCCAGGCGGGGCGGCCGCGCGGAGCTGGTGAGGGCCGGCGGCGAGGTCGCGGAGCGCGAACGGCGCCGACTGGGAGCGCAGCGCCGTCTCGAGGAGCGGCCGAGCGCCCTCGGCGATCGTCAGCGGCGCGCCCAGGTCGGCGAGGTCGCGCGTCCAGAACAGCCCGCGCGTCTCGACCGCGCCCGCCGGAGCCCGCACGGCGACGGGGCTCGTCCCGAGCTCCGTATAGACCGCGCCAGACGTCCGCCGCTCCCCATCGTCGACCTCCTCGAAGATGCGCTCCTGTCGAGGGCGCCCCGCGGGCTCGAGCTCCGTCAGCGGGGCGCTCGTGCGCTCGCGCTCGGCCTCCGCCACCGCCGGCTCCTCGCGCTCGAGCCGACACTGCGCAGCGAGCGTGACCAGCCTGTGCGCCGCGGCGAGGGCGCGGTGCCCTCTCGCTCGGAGAGGCACCCACGTCCTCTGCAGCGGCGGGGCATAGCGCCACTCGACCGCGTCGCTCGAGTGTTCAGCGTAGGGCGGCGCGAGGGTGGCTTCGCCCTCGAGCAGCGTCGCCGCGCGGAAGGCCGCGTCCGGGGCGCTCGTGACGCAGAAGCT
>CAIUAC010000287.1 GCA_903896985.1 uncultured Sandaracinus sp. | reverse complement strand
GACGACGCCGCCCGCGTCCAGCTACTCGGCCTCGCGCACGGGCAGCTCGTGGAGTCGGCGCGCCAACAGCTGGTCACCTTCGCGCAAGAGCAAATGGTGGAGGCGACGCGCGAGGTCGAGGCGCACTCGGCGGACCTCGCGCACCGGAAGCTGGCGGCCGCCGCGCGGCAGAAGGAGCTCGAGGTCGAGGAGCGCCGCGGCAGGCTCTTCGTGCTCGGGATGAGCGGTCTGTTCTTCGTCGGCTCCCTCGTGGTGCTCGTGATCGGGCTCCGCACAGGTGACGGCAAGAGCGCGCTCGGCGGCGGCGTGGGCGCGACGCTCTGCGGGAGCCTCCTGCTCGCCCTCGTGCTGCAGCGGCGCCGCTGACGACCGCGCGGCGCGTCTCACTCTGGGGCGGGTGGCAGCCGCGCGCCGCGCTGCCATTCGCGCTCCTCCAGCACGGTGGTCGTCGGCCGGAGTGATTGACCGCGCGCAAACGAACTGATAACGGCATCCGGATATGCGTCTAAATTCCGTTTCGGTCGCCGTGGTCGCGTGCGCCGCCGTCTTCCTCGCCTCGATCCCCCAGGAAGCTCAGGCTCAGGCCCGCGACGCGGCGCGACGATTTCAGGTGACGCAGCGGGGTGACATCACGATCACGGCGAACTCGCTGATGACGTGTCCCCCCGGCGCCGCGTGCACCGCCGCGCAGGCGGGCACGACCGCGGGCGCGCGCAACAACGACTTCACGATGGTCCGCATCGACGCGGACACGGACGCGAGCACGTTCGACTCGAGCAGCTCCGATCTCGTGCTGCCCGCGGGCGCGACGGTCACGTGGGCGGGGCTCTATTGGACCGGCCTGACGGGGGACGCCACCGTGCCCGCCGTCGCGCGCCGGAACATCGCGCGCTTCAAGGTGCCGGGCGGGGCGTACGCCGACCGTACGGCGGACCGCGTCGACAGCGGGCTCACGATCGGCGCGCGGGACGCGTACATCGCGTACGCGGACGTGACGACCTTCGTGCGTGCGGGCGGCGTCGGCACGTACTGGGTCGCCGACGTGCAGACCGTCAACAACCTCACGAACACGCACGCCGGCTGGGCGCTGATCGTGGCGTACGAGGACGCGACCGCGCCCGTGCGCGACCTCTCGGTCTTCGACGCGTTTCGCACCTACGGCACCACCGCGATCACCGTGAACATCGCGGGCTTTCTCACGCCCGCGACCGGCACGGTCAACTCGCGCGTCGGCATCATCGACGTCGACGGCGACCGCGGCATGGGCGACACGCTTCAGCTGATCTCGGGCGCGCGCACGACGGCGCTCGGTGAGGTGGGCGCTGCGGCGCTCAACCCGACGACGGATATCTCGAACTCGACGGTGTCGCGCTTCGCGGCGAACGTGACGACGCGCTTCCCGGCCTATCAGAACACGCTCGGCTTCGACGCGGATCTGTTCGCCACGGTCGACGCGCTGCCGAACGGGGCGACGACGGCGCAGATCCGCGGGCAGACCTCGGGTGAGGCGATGCTCGCCGGGATCTTCACGTTCGCGACCGACGTCTTCGCGCCGCAGGTGGACGCCGGTAAGACGGCGGTCGACGTCAACGGCGGCTCGCTGCTGCCGGGCGACGTCCTCGAGTACACGATCGTCTCCACGAACAACGGCGCGGACCCTTCGATCAACACGGTCCTGACCGACGACCTCCCCGTCGGCGTCGACTACGTGGCTGGCTCGCTCCGCCTCGGCGCGGCGACCCTGACGGATGCTGCGGGCGACGACGTCGGCGACTACACGGCGGGCACGCGGCGCGTGACCGTGCGCCTCGGCACGGGCGCGACGGCGGCGGCAGGCGGCACGCTCGCGATCGGCGCGACGCAGACGGTGCACTTCCGCGTGCGGATCCAGGCAGCGCTCCCCGCGGGCACGATCCTGAGGAATCAGGCGACGGTCACTTACGCAGGCGCCACGCTCGGCGCGGGTACGACCTACACGAGCGACACCGACGGCGATCCGGCGACGGGCGGCACGCAGCCGACCGAAACGACGGTCTCGGCGGTCTGCGGCGACAGCGTGATCACCGCGCCCGAGACCTGTGACGGTGGCAACGCCGTCGCGGGCGATGGCTGCGGCGTGACGTGTCGGCGCGAGGTCGTGATCACCACGCCCGCTGACGGCGCGCGGACGCTCGACACGACGCCGACGATCTCGGGGAGCGCGGACCCGGGCGCGTCGGTCGTCATATCGATCGATGGGGTGGTGGTCGCGACCGTCCTCGCGACCGCGGGCGGGACGTGGACGTTCACCGTGCCAACGGCCCTGACG
>CAIUAC010000286.1 GCA_903896985.1 uncultured Sandaracinus sp. | reverse complement strand
GAACCTCGGCCTCCGCAGCCGGTGGAGCGGCGTCTGGCTGCGCGGCTCCGAGCGCAGAGAAGGCGAGCGCGAGCAGCGTCATCGCCTCAGCCGAGCGTCGGCCGCTCCTCGAGGAAGCCGAGCGTCCACAGGGTCGAGCGAAACGTGCCGCGCGCGCCGACGAGCACGGTGGCGACGGGCACCATCAGCACGGCCACCGCGATGACCGCGGGCACCACGCCGAACGCGGCATAGAGCGCGAAGCCGAGGGCGAACGCCGGCAGCACGAGCGGCAGCGCGATCAGCCCCGACGCCGCTTGCGCCACGCCGTCGACCACCATGAGCGACAGCAGGTACGACAGGCGCCCGCGCAGGAACTCGCGGCCACCCCGCATCGCGCCGAGCACGCCGCGCCCCTCGAGCACGACCATCCGCAGCGCGACCTCGTGCACCAGATACAGGCTGAGGACGACCGGCACGGCGACGATGAGCAGCGGCATTCCGACCGCCAGCCCGAGCCACATCGGGAGCACCTTCATCGCGCCGAGCGCCACGGGCGCGGCGCCGACGCCGATGGCGAGCGCGCTGACGAGCACGACGAGCGCCTTGACCCCGAGCACGCGCCACGCGCTCGAGAAGCCCGCGCGCCAGCCGTCGCGCATCGCCGGACGTGCCCCCGCCCGCCCCTCGAACACCGAGCGAATCAGGGCTCCCTCGCTGACGACGTGAAGCCCGAGCGCCAAGACGCCGAGCGCGCCGCCCCCGACGAGCGCCCCAACCAGCAGCGCCGACATCCCCTGCACAGGAACGCCGTGCCCGGGCAGGTCGAGCTGAAGCCCTCCCCCACCTGCGCCCGCGGCGACGAAGAAGCCGAAGAACCAGAGGCGCTTGTCCCGCCAGAGGGAGCGGAGCGTCTCGAGAGCGAGCGTGCGAATGGAGGTCATCGTCCTACCCTCGTCAGCGGGGTGTTGCGCCCGCTTACCCTCCCAAATCCGCGACCCGCGCGAGTGTGACGACAATTCGAACGGACACCTCGCTACTTGGTCGGCTTGTAGCGATCAGGATACGGCGGCGGGGCCGCCTCCGCGACGCCGTCGTCATACCGAAATTGCTGCACCGGCGTGCCCGCGTCCGGCTCCGTGTCGACCGGCGGTAGTTCGTCAGTGACCACGCGCTGGTCGTAGGGCGGCGGCGCTGCCTCCGCGACGCCGTGATCCTGCCGGAGCGAATCGTCCGTGTGGAAGCGCTGGTCGTACGGCGGCGGGGCCGCCTCGGCGACCCCGTCATCCGCGCGCATCTGCGTGCCGCCGCAGCCGAGGAGGCTCGCCGCGACGAGCAGCGCCGCCATGTGGCGCGGGGCGCGCTGCGGCACGGTCGGCTGCGCCGCGCGCGAGGTGACGTACTCGATCAGCGGGTCGACGATGCGCGCGATACGCGCCCTCAGCTCACAGAGCGCCTCGAGCTGCGCGGTCCTCGTGCGCGCCTCGTACGCGCGAAGCGCCTCGAGCGTCGCGAGCAACTCCGGCGCGTCATCGCGCTCTGCCTGCCCGCACGCGACGACGAGCTCACGAAAGAGCGCTGCCGTCTCGAGGTTGAGCGCGATCTGCCACGCGCGAAAATCGCGGACGAGCTCGCGCGACTCCGCGCTGTCGTAGAAGTGCTTGAGCACGGTGACCTGATGGTCGAGCCGGATCGCGTGACTGAGGATCTCGTCATGCCCCCAGCAGCGCCCGGCGAAGAGGTCCTTCCCGTGCAGCCAGACGCGCGCGACTCGCTCATCCGCGTAGCGGTACGTGCGCGCCATGTAGGTACCGAGCGAGCGCCCGGACTCGACCATGCGCCGCTCGAGCGGCGTCCCCGCATAGAGCTCTGCGCGGCAGTAATTGAGCGGATGAGCCGGGTGCCGCTCGACGAACGCGAGGTCGGCGAGCATCGAGTCGATGGTCGCGTCGGGATGGAAGATGATCATCGTGTATTGCGACGAGACGTCGAACTCCTCGCAGAGGCTGACCGCGCGCTCCGTATCGGTCGTCGTCTGCCGCCGCCCGATCGAGTCGAGCCCGCACTGACTCCCCGACTCGATGCCGAGAAACAGGCGAATGAGCCCCAGCCTCTTGAGCTGTACGAGGGACTCGCGATCGAGGTCCTGCGGGCCACACTTGAGCACCAGCCCGACGTCGCGGAGCCCAGCGCTCTCCATCGCCCGCTCGTATTGCCCGATCCGCTCGAGGTTCTGCTTCGGCGCGGGCACGAGGAAGTTGTCGTCGTGGAACACGAACTGCCGCACTCCACGCCGGTAATACAGCTCCGCGAGCTCGGCGACGACGTTCTCTGGGCTGCGCTGCCGAAACCGCGCCCCGGGCGCGAGGCGATGCAAGGTGGTGATGCAGCAGTAGTCGCAGTTGCGTATGCAGCCGCGACTGCCCATCAAGTACGCCGTCGGCACTCCCGCGATCAGCCTCGAGGGGCCCACTCGATCGGGAGTCGGCAGCGCGTCGAGCGCTTCGTTCGCGCGTCGCAGCGGTGAGGCGAGCACCTCACCCCCGGCGCGGAACACGACGCCAGGCACCTCGTGCCCGCGAGCCACCAGCTGGCTCCCGAGCGCCGCAAGCTCCACCAAGGAGTGCTCCGCCTCGTGCTGCACGATGAGGTCGAGCGCCGGATGGTCGCGCAGCAGTTCCGTCGCCGCGCACGTCGCGAAGTGCCCGCCGGCGAGGATCGGCCGCGCAGGTCTGTCGAGCTTCAGCTCACGCGCCAGCGCGAGGAACTCCGGCGCCCGCACCTGAAACGACAAGGAGAGGCCCACCACATCAGCGTCTCGCGCGGCGCGGAGCACGCCCGGCGCGTCCTCTTCGCTCGTGAACGACGCGATGGTCGCCTCGTGACCGGCCCGACGCAACGACGAGGCGAGGTAGCCGAGCGACAGGTTCGACTCGAGGTCTGGACCGACGAGAAAAAAGCGCATCACGCCTCCCCTTGGTTGGAGGCGATGATATCGCACTTCGCGGCGGGCAGCGGACGCGACCTCAGCCTAGCGCGAGCTCCACTGCCGCGAGGAGCTCCTCACGCGTGAAGGGCTTGGCGACGACCTGCGGGGCGGTGTCGTCGCCTACGTCGCTGAACGCGCGGTCGGTGTAGCCCGTCATGAAGAGCACCGGCACCCCGACTCGCACGCGCGCGAACCGCTCGGCGAGCTCGTGCCCCGACATCTGCGGCATGACGACGTCCGTCAGCAGCAGATCGACTCGCTCGCTCGGGCGCTCGCAGATCAGCAGCGCCTCGCCCGCGTTGCGCGCCTCGAGCGTCCGGTACCCGCTGCGCACGAGCATCCGCACCACGATGGTGCGCACGGCGTCCTCGTCCTCGACGACGAGCACGCACTGCCCACGCCCGGGCTTCGGCTCCACCTTCGCCGTCGCGCCAGGCTCGAGGCCTTCGCCCAGAACTGCAGGCAGATCGATGGTGAAAGTGGTGCCCACTCCGACCGCAGAGCGTACCGCGACCTCACCGCCGAACTGCTTGACGATCCCGTACACGATGGACAGCCCGAGGCCAGTGCCGGCGCTCTTCTCCTTGGTCGTGAAGAAAGGCTCGAACACGCGAGCCACGATCTCCGGGCTCATGCCGTGTCCGGTGTCGGTCACCTCGATGCGCACCGAGTGCGCCCCGAGATTCGTCGTCGAGATCTGCAGCTCGCCGCCGCGCGGCATCGCGTCACGCGCGTTGACCGCGAGGTTGACGAGCACCTGCTCCGCCTGCCCCGGGTCGACCCTGACGCGCCGGAGGCCCCCGCCGGGCAGCGTGAGGAACCGGACGTCCTCGCCGACGATGCGGCGGAGTAGCTTCTCCAGCTCCCCCAACACCCGATTGAGGTCGACGACCTCGGTCTGCCGAACATCGCGCCGACTGAACACGAGCAACTGCCGCGCGACCGCGGCGGCTCGCCCGCCCGCCTTGCGAATCTCCTCGACGTCACTCCACATCGGACTCGACGGCTCGAGGTCCGCCAGCACGAGCCCCGCATAGCTCAAGATCACGCTGAGCAGGTTGTTGAAGTCGTGCGCCACTCCCCCCGCCAACACGCCGAGGGCCTCCATCTTCTGGGAGTGGAGCAATTGCTCGGTGAGCGTCTTGCGCTCGCTGATGTCGCGCACGAACGAGAAATTCAGCTCCTTGCCGTCGATCTGCGCGCGGTTGGCGGAGACCTCCACGGTCAGCCAGTGACCATCTTTGGTGCGCTGAAGGGTCTCCGACGTCAACGACTTGCGCTCTTTCAACTCCACCCACAGAGCCGCCAGCTTGTCGGGCGTCATCGACGGATCCACGTCGGCAATCCCGAGCTGGAGCAGCTCGTCGCGCGTGTAGCCGAGCGACCGACACGCCGTCTCGTTGACGTAGACGAAGCGACCGCTCGCCTCGACCCAGAACACCGCGTCGCTGGCGTGATCGACCGAGTACTGAGTGAGCTGCAGTTGCTCGTCGACGCGCTTGCGGGCGGTGATGTCGCGCTGCACCGCGAGGTAGCCGATGACCTGACCGTCCTCGTGGAGGATTGGACTCGCCGAACCGTCCACGTGGATGCGTTGGCCGTCGCGCGTCCGATTCTCGTACTCTCCTCGGAGCACCGATTTGAGTCGAAGTGCCCCCCAGAAGGAGGCGAAGTGCTTGGGATCAGTCGCCGGATTCTTGAGGATGCGAGGAGTCTTCTGCCCGACCACCTCCTCGAGCGTCCAGCCATACACTCGCGTGAATTCGGGGTTGACGTAGGTGAATACGCCGTCGAGGTCGGTGAGGAAGATGATCTCGCCCGCGGTCGCCACGGCTTGCCGAAAGCGCGACAGCTCGCGGTCTCGCGCGACCCGCGGCCCGACGTCCGTGAACACGAGCTGCCTCGCCGGCACGCCTCGGTGGGTGATCGCGGTGCTGCCGGTCTCGACGTCGAGGACTGAACCGGACAGGGTCAAGAGGCGCAGCGGTGCGAGGGGCGTCGGCCCCGGGGCATGACTCACCTCGAGGGCGCGCGCACGAGCCGCCTCGCGGTCGTCGGGATGAACTAGGTCCAACACGTTCCGCCCGAGGAGCTCGTCGGGAGACGCCGCCCCAAGCATCCGCGCTGCGGCGGAGTTCACGAACTCGACGATCAGCCCGACGTGGATGGCCATCCCGACGGGCGCGAGCTCCACCATCGACTTGTACCGCGCCTCGCTCTCGAGCAGCGCCTCGGCCACACGAAACTCGCCCTGGGCCGAAGCCTCTACAGCCGCGCGCGCCG
>CAIUAC010000285.1 GCA_903896985.1 uncultured Sandaracinus sp. | reverse complement strand
GAGAACAGCGGGCGCGCGAGCGTCGCGCAGACCGGCGTCGCGACGGCGCAGGCGGCCGCAGCGCGCGGGCAAGCGTCCGCGGCGGATGACGCCGTGCGCGCGACCGAGGCGGCCATCACGCGCGCGCAGCTTCGCGTCGACGAGTGCATCGTGCACGCGCCCCGCGCCGGCACCGTCGAGACGCTGCCCTACGAGCAAGGCGAGCTCGTGCCGCAGGGCGCGCCCATCGCGCGCATCGTCGACGTGAGCGAGCTGACCGCGACGTTCTATCTGCCGAACGCCGAGCTCGCGGCGGCGCGGGTCGGCGCGCGCGCGGTCATCGACGCGGACGCGCTCCCCGGCGTGCACGTCGATGGGCTCGTCGTGCGCGTCTCGAGCGAGGCTGAGTTCACGCCGCGCAACGTGCAGACGCGCACCGACCGCGACCGGCTCGTCTTCGCCGTCGACGTCCGCGTGACGACGCCGAACACGCGCCTGCGCCCGGGAATGCCCGTGCAGGTGACGCTCCCGGGCACGGCGCGGCGCGCGCGATGAGCACGGTGCTCGAGACGAGCGGGCTGTTTCGCCGCTTCGGCAAGACCGAGGCGCTGCGCGGCGTCGACGTCAGCGTCCGCCGCGGGGAGCTCGTCGGCCTCGTCGGGCCGGACGGCGCCGGCAAGACGACGCTCGTGCGCGTGCTCGCGGGGCTGCTCGCGCCCGATGCGGGCACCGTGCGCGTGCTCGGCCGCGACCCGTCGAAGGACCCGACCGTGCGCGAGGCGATGGGCGTGATGCCGCAGCGCTACAGCCTCTACGGCGACCTCTCGATCGCGGAGAATCTGCAGTTCTTCGGGCGCCTCTTCGGCCTGCGCAAGAAGGACTTCGACGAGCGCACCAAGCGCCTGCTCGACATCACGCGCCTCGCGCCCTTCACCGAGCGCCGCGCCGACGCGCTCTCGGGCGGGATGTACAAGAAGCTCGCGCTCGCGTGCGCGCTGCTGCATCAGCCCGAGGTGCTGCTCCTCGACGAGCCGACCAACGGCGTCGATCCGGTCAGTCGCCGCGAGCTCTGGGAGCTCCTGCACGAGCTCGTCGCGCAAGGGATGGGCGTGCTGCTCGCGACTCCGTCGATGGACGAGGCGGCGCGCTGCCATCGCGTGATCCTGCTCGATCAGGGGCGCGTGCTCGCCGACGGACCGCCGGAGTTGCTCGTGCGCGAGCTCGATCATCCCGTGCTCGAGGTGCTCGGCGGCGACCGCAACGTCGTCGACGCCGCGCTGCTCGCGCACCCGGATGTGCGCGCCGCGTCGCCCGCCGGCACACGCCTGCGCGTCGTGCTCGCGCCCGGCAGCACCGAGCGCGTGCGCGTCGCGCTCGCCGCGCTCGGCGCGAGGATGACGCCCGTCGTCGCGGACTTCGAGGACGTGTTCCTCGCGCGCACGGCGCACCACGAGGCCGTCGCAGAGGCGGGCGCAGAGGCGCGCGCGTCATGACCGAGCACGCCATCGAGGTGCACGGGCTCTCCAAGCACTTCGGCGCCTTTCGCGCCGTCGACGACGTCAGCTTTCACGTCGAGACGGGCGAGATCTTCGGCTACCTCGGCGCGAACGGCGCGGGGAAGTCCACGACGATCCGGATGCTCTGCGGGCTGCTCGGGCCGACCACAGGAGACGCCACCGTCGCCGGGCACAGCGTCGCCGACGACCCGCTCGGGGTGCGCCGCGCCATCGGCTACATGTCCCAGAAGTTCTCGCTCTACGTGGATCTCACGGTCGAGGACAACCTCGCGTTCTTCGGCGGAGCGTACGGTTTGTCCGGCAAGCACCTGCGGACGCGCATGGACGAGGTGCTGACGCTCGTCGACCTCCGCGACGCGCGCACGGCGAACACCGCCGACCTGCCGGGCGGCATCCGGCAGCGCGTCGCGCTCGCCAACGCGCTCCTGCACGCGCCGCGCATCGTCTTCCTCGACGAGCCGACGGCGGGCGTCGATCCCGCCTCGCGCCGCGCGTTTTGGCGCCTGATCCGTCGCCTCGCGAACGAGGGCACGACCGTCTTCGTCACGACGCACTACATGGACGAGGCCGAGTACTGCGCGCGCATCGGCTTGATGGTCGCGGGACGCTTGGTCGCGCTCGACACTCCCTCCGCGCTCAAGACGCTGTGGGTCCCCGGCACGATGCTCGCGGTGCACGGCGCGGGGCTCGGGCCCGCCGCGCGCGCGCTCGACACGCTGGCCGGCGTGCACGCGGTCGAGCCCTTCGGCGCGGGCTTGCACGTGCGCGTCGGCGCGGACCTCGGAGACGGCGCCGCCGTCACGCGCGCGCTCCTCGCGGCGGGCGCGAGCGACGTCAGCGTCGTCGTCACGGAGGCGTCCCTCGAGGACGTGTTCCTCGCCGCCGTCGCGACGCCTGAGGGCCCCGCGGCGACCGCAGCGGGAGGCGCGAAGTGAACGGCATCCGCCTGTTTTTTCTGCGAATTTACGCCGTCGCGTTCAAGGAGGCGCTCCACGTGCGCCGCGACGTGCAGACCATGATCATGGCGCTCGTCATGCCGGTGGTGCTGGTGCTGCTCTTCGGCTTCGGCGTCAGCTTCGACCTCGATCACCTCGCGATCGCCGTCGCCGATCAAGATCACACGCCCGCCTCGCGCGCCGTCGCGCACGCCCTCGAGACCTCGAGCGATCTGCGCCTGGTCGGCGGGCTCGACTCCGCGGCGGACGCAGAGCAGGCGTTTCATCGCGGCGACGCCGTCGGCGTGCTGGTCGTCCCGCGCGGCTTCGCGGCCAAGCTCGCGCGCGGCGAGCCCTCCGACGTGCAGCTCCTCGTCGCCGGCTCCGATGGCTCGACGGCGATTCAGGTGCTCGCGAAGGCCGAGGCCGTGATCGGCGCCTCTGCCGCGCGCTTCGCCGCGCCGGGCGCGAGCGTGAGCCTACCGATCTCGGTCGCGACCTACATCCGCTACAACCCCGAGGGGCGCTCTGCGCTGATGATCGTCCCCGGCCTCGTCGCGTACATCCTCGCGATCATCGCGGTGCTGCTGACCGCGCTCGCCATCGCGCGCGAGTGGGAGCGCGGCTCGATGGAGCAGCTCTTCTGCACGCCCGTCGGGCGCGTCGAGATCGTCGTCGGCAAGCTGCTGCCATACCTCGTGCTCGGCGTGATCGCCGTGCTGCTGGTGCTCGCCGCGGGCGCGTGGGTCTTCGACGTGCCGTTTCGCGGCGACCTCTGGACGCTCGCCGCGGCCGCCGTGCTGTTCCTGATCGGCATGCTCGGCCAAGGGCTCGTCATCTCCGTGCTCGCGCGCAATCAGATGATCGCGACGCAGGCCGGCGTGCTCAGCTCGATGCTCCCGTCGATGCTGCTCTCGGGCTTTCTGTTTCCCGTCGAGAACCTGCCGACGCCGCTCCGCATCTTCTCGAACCTCGTGCCCGCGCGGCACTTCATCGCGGCGCTCCGCGGCGTGCTCCTGCGCGGCAACGGCTTCGCCGAGCTCAGCGGCGAGCTGCTCGCGCTCGCGGCGTTCGCCGCGACGATGCTCCTGATCGCGGCGCTGCGCTTTCGCCGCCGCCTCGACTGACCGCCCGAACGAACACGGAGATCGACAGTGCCCATCTGGCTCGTTCAGCTGCTCGCGGTCGCGCGCAAGGAGGTCCGACAGACGGTGCGCGACAAGCGCATGATGTTCATGCTGCTCGGCGCACCGCTGCTGCAGCTGATCGTGTTCGGCTTCGCGGTGGACTTCGACGTCGACCGCGTTCCGACCGTCGTCGTCGACCACGACCGCACCGAGGCGAGCCGCACGCATCTGCGCAGGCTCTTCGCGGACGGCACGCTCGTGCGCGTCGCCGACGTGCCCGACGAGCGCTCCGCCGAGGCCATGCTCGACAATCGCGGCGCCGCGGTCGTCCTCGTCGTGCCGGCACGCTTCGCGGCGGACCTCGCGCGCGGTCGTTCGGCGCCGGTGCAGGTGGTCATCGATGGGACCGACGCGAACCGCGGCAGCGTCGCGGCGAACGCCGTCGCCCGCTACTTTCAGCAGGTCGCGCTCGAGCTGGCGGCTGCGCACGGGCGCGTCCCAGTGCGCCCGCGGACGATGCCGCGCGTGCTCTACAATCCGTCGCTCCGCACGCCGCCGTACATCGTCCCAGGCATCGCCGCGATGATCCTGCTGATCATCACGACGGTCGTGATGGCGATGGGGCTCGCCCGCGAGCGCGAGATGGGCACGCTCGAGCAGGTGCTCGTGACGCCGCTCTCGCCGCGCGTGCTGATGCTCGGCAAGCTGCTGCCGTTCGTGCTGATCGGGCTGGTCGACTTCGGCGTCGCGCTCGTCGCGGGCAGCTACGTCTTCGGCATGCCGCTGCGCGGCAGCGTCCCGCTCGTGCTCTCCGGGACGCTGCTCTACTTGATGTGCACCCTCGGGATCGGGCTCTTCGTGTCGACGCTCGCGCGCACGCAGCAGCAGGCGTTCATGGCTGGTTTCCTCGTGATGCTCCCGGCGATCTTGCTGAGCGGCACGATGACTCCGATCGACTCGATGCCCTCTTGGATGCGCCCGCTGACGCTGGTGAACCCGCTCCGCTACTTCATCTCGTTCCTCCGCAAGTCGCTCCTCGAGGGCGCGGGCCTCGACGTGCTGTGGCCCAACCTCGTCGCGCTCGCGGTGCTCGGCGGCACGCTCTTCTTGCTCGCCTCGCTGCGCTTTCGGCGAACGCTCGCCTGAGCGCGCGACGCGCCTCGCCGCGCGACCGAACCCGGCCCCGGAATGGGACGGTTCACCCTCAATTCTCCGGCCGATGGACCGTACTGAGAGGGCACGGTCACGTCCGCTGCGGCGACGGGCCGTCGCGACAGATCTTTCCTTTCCGGAGATACCGAAGTGAATCTGACGCTCGGCCAGAAGATCTTCCTCGGCTGCGGGCTGCTCGGCGCCTCGCTCTTCGTCGGTGGCGGAGTCGGCTACTGGGGAAGCAGCGGGATCGGCGCACGCCTCGACGAGGTGACCAAGCTGCGCCTCCCCTCGGTGCTCGCGCTGAACGAGATGAGTGAGGCGAGCGTCACGGTCCAATCCGCCGAGCACGCGCTCCTCAGCGGGCGCTACGACGCGGCGCGACGACGGCTGCTCTGGCCACGAATGGAGCAAGAGCTTCGGCAGGCAGAGGCGGCGCGAGCGGTCTTCGACGGGCTGCCCCGCGAGCGCGAGGAGACCGCGCTCTGGCAGCGCCTCACTCCCGTTTGGGACGAGTGGAAGACTCGCCACCTCGCCGTCGAGGCGGCGGCGCGCGAGGTCGACCGCGCCGTGCGCGAGGGGGCCCCGCCCGCCTCTCCCGCCGTGCAGGCGTTGCAGGTCCGCGCCTACGACGCTTCCGACCGAGCGGCGGCGACGTTCTCGTCGCTCGAGGAGATGCTGCACCGGATCGTCGCGATGGACGTCCACAACGCCGAGGCGTCGCGCAAGTCCGCCGACCAACTCCAGGTCACCACCATCGATGTGATCTTGATCGGCACGGTGTTCGGCATTCTGGTCGCCGCGCTCACGGCCTTCACGCTCAACCGAAACATCGGGGCAATCCTCCGCTCGCTGCTGGCGGAGAGCGCCAAACTGACGAGCGCCGTGCACGCCGGACAAACGCAGGTGCGGGGAGATCTCGAGTCCATCAACTTCGAGTTTCGCCCGGTCGTGCAAGGCATGAACGAGACGATGGACGCGTTCTCTCGACCGCTCGGGGTCCTGAGCGAGTGCGTCGAGCGGATCGGCAAAGGCAACATCCCCCCGAAGATCACCGAGGCGTACCGCGGCGACTTCGACGAGATGAAGCGTCACCTGAACAGCAGCGTGGACGCCGTCAACGCCCTCGTCGCCGACACCAGCATGCTCGCGAGGTCCGCCGCTGAAGGCAAGCTGGCGACGCGCGCAGAGCTGTCGAAGCACGGCGGCGACTTCCGCAAGATCGTCCAGGGCATCAACGACACCCTCGATCACGTCATCGGCCCACTCAACATGGCCGCGACGTGCGTCGATCGCATCTCCAAGGGTGATATTCCGCCGAAGATCACCGAGGCCTATGCGGGTGATTTCGACACCCTCAAGCGCAACCTCAACACCTGCATCGGCGCGATCAACGCCCTCGTCGAGGACGCGGGCGTGCTGGCCAAGTCGGCCGCCGAGGGGAGCCTCGCCGCGCGCGCCGACGCGTCCAAGCACGGGGGCGACTTCCGCAGGATCATCGCCGGCGTCAACGCGACTCTCGATCACGTGATCGGCCCAATCGACATGGCCGCGACGTGCGTCGACCGCCTCTCGAAGGGCGATATCCCACCGAGGATCACGGAGTCCTATGCGGGGGATTTCAACACGTTGAAGAACAACCTCAACACCTGCATCGGCGCGATCGGCGCGCTCGTCGCGGACACCGATATGCTGGCGCACTCGGCGGCCGAGGGACGCCTCGCGAGCCGCGCGGACGCGACCAGGCAGCGGGGAGACTTCCCGAAGATCGTCGCGGGCGTCAACGACACCCTCGATCAGGTCATCGGCCCGCTGAACATGGCCGCGACCTGCGTCGATCGGCTCTCGAAGGGCGATATCCCGCCGAGGATCACCGAGACCTATGCGGGGGACTTCAACACGCTGAAGGACAACCTCAATACGTGCATCGACGCCGTCAACGCGCTCGTCGCGGACTCGGGCGCGCTCGCCCGTTCGGCGGTCGAGGGCCGCCTCCAGAACCGCGCGGACGCGTCGCGTCACCAGGGAGACTTCGCGCGGATCGTCGCCGGCTTCAACGACACTCTCGACGCGGTGATCAAGCCGATCGAGGAGTCCGGCGTCGTGCTCGCGGCGCTCGCGGAGCGCGACCTCCGCGCCCGCGTGAAGGGGGATTACCGCGGCGACCACGCGCGCATCAAGGAGTCGATCAATTCGATGGCGGAGTCGCTGCACTCCGCGATCGCCCAGGTCGCGGAGACGACCGAGCAACTCTCCGCGGCGAGCGAGCAGATCGCCGCGAGCAGCGAGACCGTGTCGCAGAGCGCCGTCGGGCAGGCAGCCTCGCTCGAGGAGACGGCGAGCACGCTCGAAGAGATCGGCTCGATGACGCAGAAGAACGCCGACAGCACCCTGCAGGCGAAGCACCTCGCGCAGACCACGCGCGACGCCGCGAACACGAGCACGCTCGCCATGGGTCAGATGGTCGGCTCCATGGAGAAGATCCGCCTCGCCGCCGAGGGCACCGCGGACATCATCCGAGACATCAACGAGATCGCGTTCCAGACGAACCTGCTCGCGCTCAACGCGGCGGTCGAGGCCGCCCGCGCGGGCGACGCGGGGCGCGGTTTTGCCGTCGTCGCCGAGGAGGTCCGGACGCTCGCGCTGCGCTCGAAGGTCGCGGCGAAGAAGACCGAGGACCTGATCAATCTGTCGGTCAAGCTCGCCGAGGAGGGCGGCGCCGTCTCCATCGGCGTCAACGAGAACCTCGAGGGCATCGTCGCCTCGGTCGGTAGGGTGACGGACCTGATCGCAGAGATCGCGGACGCGAGCGCCGATCAAGCGCGCGGTATCGAGCAGGTGAACATCGCCCTCGGGCACATGGAGCAGGGCGTGCAGCAGTCCGCCGCCAACTCGGAGGAGACCTCGAGCTCCGCGGCGGAGCTCTCCAATCAAGCCCAGGACCTCGCGACTCTGGTGAGCTCGTTTCGACTCGGGGTGTCCGCGAGCGCGGCCCGACCGTCCGGGCCGCAGCGCCTCTCGAGCGGCGCCGGGCGCTGAGCGAGCGCGAGCCGCAGTCGTCGTCGCAACGCCGCTGAAAGTCAGGCTTCATGCGCGTCATCTTCCACGAGGCCTTTCACGACTCGGACTACTCCGAAGAGGCGCACGACAGCGCCGCCGATCCCGGTCGGCTCGTGGGCGTGATGGACGCGCTGCGAAACGAGGGACGGTACGAGGTCGAGGTCCCCGCGCCGGCGACGCGCGCTCAGCTGCTGCTCGCTCACACGGAGGCGCACGTCAGCGCCGTCGAAGCCAAGCCGCGCCTGTTCGCGCAGGCGTCGCTCGCGGCCGGCGCGTCGATCCTCGCCGCTGAGCTGGCGATGCGCGGCACGCCCACGTTCGCTTGCGTGCGACCGCCTGGACACCACGCGAGTCGCGGCTCGGCGTGGGGCCACTGCACCTTCAGCAACGTCGCCCTCGCGGTGCTGGCGCTGCGCGACGCGGGCCTGATTCGCTCGGCTTTCGTGGTGGACTTTGACCAGCACACTGGAGACGGCACAGCCGACGTGCTACGGGGTTGGGCGGGCGCGCAGGTGCTGAATCCCTACGGTGACGACGCGAGCGACTACCTCCGCGTGCTTCAGGAGCGCCTCGAGCAGGCGCCGCAGGTCGATGTGCTCGCGGTCTCTGCTGGCTTCGATGCGTACGTCCACGATCGCGGCGGCAAGCTCCAGACGGACGACTACTTCACCATTGGGCGGCTGCTGCAGGGCTACGCGATCCGCCTCGGGCATCAACGCCGCTTCGCCGTACTGGAGGGCGGCTACTACCTCCCCGATTTGGGCAAGAACGTGCTCGCATTTTGTCGAGGATTCGAGTGATGCCCCACACGCCGAAGGACTTGAAGCTCACGATCAGCCCGCGTGACGAGCTCGGCTACGACCGCATCGACCTCGACACTCCGGGGGCGCGCGTCGGCAACGTGCGGTGTCGCTTCACCGCGGCGCGCGTCATCGTGTATTCGATTCAGGTGTTCCCGGAGTATCAGGGGAACGGCTACGGCACCGCGACGATCGACATGCTCAAGACCCGATATCCCGTGCTGATCGCGGACCGAGTCCGCTTCACAGCGCGCGGTTTTTGGGAGCGAGTCGGTTTCAAGGAGCTCGACGACGGTAATTGGGAGTATCGGCGCCCCACCTAGCGACTGACGCGCTTCACGCGTCGCCGGGCTCGTCGTCGTCTGCGCCGAGCGCGTCGTCGGGCGACTCGCCGAGCTCCGCGCCGAGCCCGTACTTGCGCAGCTTGTCGAAGAGCGTCGCGCGGCTCGTGCCGAGGAGCCGCGCCGCCGCGCGTCGGTTGCCCTTCGTCTCCTCGAGCGCGTTGACGAGCAGCCCGCGCTCGTAGGCGTCGACGCGCTGCTTGAGCGTCAGCCCCGCGCGCGGCGAGGGCTGCCCCGCGCCCGACGCGCCCG
>CAIUAC010000284.1 GCA_903896985.1 uncultured Sandaracinus sp. | reverse complement strand
GTACTCGCCGCGATAGCTGATCGGCGTCGGATACGGCTCGACGACGATCTCGAGCAGCTCGCGCCCCTGCTCCTCGCGGAGCTGCACCACGACGACGATCCCGAGCAGATCGCGCACCTTGTTCGGGATCTCCGTGAGCAGCCGCGCCGCGTCCTCGACGCCGACCGGCTCGCCGCGATCATTGCGCCCGAGGACGAGCGTCCCGCCCTCGGCGTTCGCAAAGCCGCAGATCCAGCGGAGCCAGTCGTCCCGCCAGGACTCCTTCCACTCGATGACCTGCCCCTCACTCATACGAGCCGCGTCCTCCCCGTGAGCAGCTCCTGCATCATCCCCTGCTTGAGCAACCGAGTCTTGTCCCGACGCTGCTCGAGCGCGGTGAGCTCGGCGTCCATGTCGGTGAGGACGGCGGCGATGGCGGTTTGCTCCGATCTTGACGGCAGATCGACGGCGAAGCCTCGAACTATACGCGCGTTGAGATTCGCCTGCGTGCCATGCTGCCCCATCGCTTTCACGCGAGGCTGCTGTTCAACGAGCCAGTAGTAGAGAAACTCATCTGAGATCGCGTCACCGCAGCGAATCCCAAGTATTGCCCGACTTGAGGTGACGGATACGGCCGCAATACTACAGGCTCCGATTGACTTCTTGATGGGCATGGGACGGGCGGGCTCGTACAGCCCGCGAGGATGGCACCACGCCCGCGGCGTTGGAAGGCAGAACGCCCGCGCCGACCCCAGCTCACGCCGCGCGATTTCAGAAGCGCACCGCCTGAGCTCAGCTCACCGGCCACGGTTTTCAAAATCCTTCCGGCCTGAGCTCAGCTCACCTCGGACGTTTTCAAAATCCTTCCTGCCTGAGCTGAGCTCACCTCGGACGTCTTCAAGATCGTTCCGGCTGACCTGGGCTCAGCTCGGACGATTTTCTTCCGTCGGTGTGTCGATTTCACGCAACGGCCCGGCACCTGGCTCCGATGAGGGGGGCGTACGCGGCAGAGACCGCATCCCGATAACCCCCGACGAGAGAAAGAAGAGCGACGCCATGCCCAACCACGAAGAGCCCACGATCGTTTCCATCACCGACCCCAGCGCGCCCGTCTATCAGGCGGCCCTCGACCAGCAACGGTCGAGCCTCTGGGCGATGCCCAAGGAGCAGCTCGAGCGCAAGCCGGCGCTCGACCCGAGCGCGTCGGCGGTCCTCGCCGAGGCGACCGCCAACAAGCTGCAGGCGTACCGCGGCGAGGTCGTCGCCCAGTTCGGCGAGGCCGCCGGCATCAAGCTCGACGAGCTCACGCCCGTCGCCCGCGCGACGCTCCAAGCCGACGTCGAGTACGCCGGCACGGCGGCCACGACCGACATCGCGGCGCTGGCCGAGCCTGTGCGCAGCGACTACCAGCTGCTGATCACGGACTCGGACTCCCTCGCCAACCGCAAGCTCCTCGACCCGAAGCGCCTCGAGCCTGCGCGCGACATCCAGGGCTATGCGGCCCTCATCCGCAGCGTGCTCGTGCTCGTGTTCGTGCTGCGCGAGCAGTGGCCCCAGCTCAAGGACCACACGCCGCTCACCGAGGCCGACCTCGACCGCGCCGCGGCCAACGCGCAGCGCATGCAGGCCGCGCTCGGCAACCGCGACAACAACGTCAACCGGGCACCCGCCGCCGAGCTGCGCCTCCGCGCGCTCAGCAAGCTCATCCATCTCTACGAAGAGGTCCGCCGCATGATGACGTTCCTCCGCTGGTACGACGGCGACGTCGACACCATCGTCCCGTCCCTCTGGGCGGGTCGCGGCGGCCGCAAGGCGCGCTCGGCCGACGACGGCACGGACCCGACCGCGGATCCCACCTCCGACAACGGCGAGCCCGCAGCGCCCGGCGGGGCTGTCCCGATCAACGGGACCGGGCCGTTCATGGCGTGAACCAACGCGTCGACCCCAACGCCGCGCGGCGCGACTCCACCGGGTCGCGCCGCGTCGCGTGTCTTGATCGTCTACAACAGCGACGGGCGGGGGACGAGCGCAGCGGACGCGGGGTGCCCCGGGGCGGCGGCTGCCTCGAGCAGCCGTCGGGGCCCCCGGGCCGGCGCTACACGGTCGGGCAGCGGACACCCATCGCGAGCGCGAGGCGGCGCTGCCGCGCGTCGGTGGTGATGAACGCGGTCGCGGAGAGCCGTCGCGCGGCGGCGCAGTGGAGGATGTCGAGCGAGCGGCAGCCCATGGTGCGCGTGTGCGTCCGCGCGAGGGTCGTCGCGTCCTCGAGGACGTCCTCCCACACGATCGATGGTCGATGCAGCACGCCTGTGCGGAGATCGGCCTCGATGAGCGCGTGCGTGCCGCGCACCTGAGCCGGCCGCGCCTCTTTGCGGAAGAGCTTGAGCTCGAGCGCGTAAGCGAGCTCGAGACCGTGCAGCGGCACGAACACGATTACCTCGCCCGTGACCAGCGCGGCGAGCTTCGCGCTCTCCGGCTCGGGGTAGTAGAGCTTCACGAGGCAGCCGGTATCCAGATAGATCACCGCTCTCCTCGTCCCTCCGAGACGAGCCCGCTCAGCCGCTTGCCGCGCGGTCGCTCCCCCCACACCGCGCGGGCGCGCGCCTCGAAGTCGGGAGCCACCACCGCCGTCGGCGTCGCAGGGAGGAGGCGCGCGACGACCTTGTCTCTGCGCATGACGCAGACCTCTTCACCGCGCTCGACCCACGACAGCACCTCCTTGAGGTTGTGCTGCATCTGCCGGACCGTGGCCGTCTTCATGTTAGACATGTTGACGCACAGCGAACCCGTCGCAAGGCGCCCTCCGGACGATCGATGATGTTCGCGCGCGCTCAAGAACTGTAGAACAAAGCCCCGGGTCGACGGTGAAGGGACGCGACGGCGTCGAGCTCCGGCTGTAGGGCGGGGCCTTGTGCCCCGCCGAGCGCTCGCTCTGGCGACGACGGACGGCGACGCGCGGAGCGAGTTCCGACTTCCAGGCGAGACGGTTCGATGTCGCTGGTCGCGAGGTGGCGCTCGACGGCGGAGAAGCGCGGGTGGGG
>CAIUAC010000283.1 GCA_903896985.1 uncultured Sandaracinus sp. | reverse complement strand
GTCGAGCCGTCGCGGAACGTCGCCGTGACGTGCGCGCGCGTGCTCGCCGCCGCGGCCGCGTCGGCCGGGAACGCGTCGAGCTCGACCGTGCCCGACGTCGCGCAGTCCGCGCCGGGGACGCGACAGCTCGGGCTGATGGAGTCGGTGAAGCGGACGCGGCAGACGCGCGCGTGGAGCGTCGCGTCGGCGTCGGGGATCACCTCGACCGAGAGCGACCAGCCGCCGAGCGAGGGCCGCGTCGTGTCGACCGTGAGCGTGAGCGCGCCGTGGAGCGCGCGCGTGACGCGGAGGTTGGCGCCCGTGTCGTTGCAAGGCGGGGTGAGCGCATCGCCGCCGGTGCACGCCACGGAGGCCTCCGTCGGCGCGAGCGGCGTCACCACGACGTCGAGGTTCCGCTCCCGCGCGCGATCCCACGGCGCGGTGCCCCAGCCGTAGAGCGTCTCGTAGACGTTCACCGCGGCGGTGTCGAAGGTCTGCCACGACTCGTCGAACGGGTACGGGTTGACGGCCCCGACGCAGCAGACGCCGTCCGCGGGGCAGGGCGAGGCGACGAAGTCGGTCGCGACGCAGCCGCCGTCGAACCAGTAGCAGCGCCCGTCGGCGCGCCGGCACGCGAACACCGGGTCGACCGCGGTCCCGCCGCACTCGGCCCAGAGGGCGCCGCTCGCGCAGGCGTCGATCGCCGGGCGCGGTCCGTCGCAGACCTCGTCGGGCCCGCGGAGGTGGGACTGCGCGCAGCCAGTGAGAAACAGCGTCGGCAGCACGAGCAAAGCCAGCGGCATCGGCATCGCCATCGGCATCCTCTCCCCCGCACTGCACCAGCCTGACCAGCTCGCGCCTCTCCCTCAACGGGCGAGGGGCACGATCGAGCGAGCGCTTGAATCGACGGAGAAGATAGGCCGCTCATGGCCCCTCTCTCGTTTAGAGAGAGGGGCGAGTGAGCGCAGCTTGCCGAGCGTGGGGGTGAGGATGCCGGGCGAGTGAGCGCAGCTTGCCGAGCGTGGGGGTGAGGATGCTTTGCCGCGCCCTACGCCAACGCCGCCGCCAGCGCCGCCATCTGCTCGACGCTGAGCGTCTCGCCGCGCAGCTGCGGGTCGAGCGCGAGCGCGGTGAGCGCGGCGTCGGCGCGCTCTTGGCCGAAGACGCGCCCGAGCGCGTTGCGCAGCGTCTTTCTCCGCGCGTCGAAGATGGCGCGCACGAGCGTGCGCAGCGCGGGCGTCTCCTCGGCGCGCGGGACGGCGTGCGGGACGAGGCGCACGACGGCGCTCGAGACCTTCGGCGCCGGGAAGAACGCGCCGGGCGGCACGTTGACGACGGGCGTCACCGCGAACGCCGCCTGGATGAACACCGTGAGCGCCCCGTAGTCGCTCGTGCCGGGCTCGGCGAGCATGCGGTCGCGCACCTCGCGCTGCACCATCACGACGGCGCGCGAGACGTGCGCGCGCGCGGCGGTCAGGTTGCGGAGGATGCCGCCCGTGATGGCGTAGGGGAGGTTGCCCGCGACGGCGAGGCGCGGCGTGCCTAGCTCCGCGGCCATCGCGGCGTAGTCGACCTCGGCGGCGTCGCCCTCGATCACGCGGAGGCGCGCGGTCGGTAGCTCCGCCGCGAGCACGGCGATCATCGCGCGGTCGCGCTCGATGGCGACGACGTCGGCGCCGGCGCGGAGGAGCGCGCCCGTCAGCGTGCCGAGCCCCGGCCCAAGCTCGAGCACGCGCTCCCCGGGCGCGGGCGCGACGGCGGCGGCGATGCGCGCGACGGCGCTCTCGGAGATGAGGAAGTTCTGCGAGAACGAGCGGCGCGGCGTCAGCCCATGCCGCGCGAGCACGCGGCGCGGATCCTCCCAAGCGGGCGCGTCGGCGGAGGCGGGCGATTCGACAGCGGGCTCTTCGTTCATGTCTTGGTCCTCGGTCACGCTGCGCCGCCCATTGTCCGCGGTCACGCTGCGCCGCCCATCGTCGAGAGCTTCGCGGCGCGGGCGCGGGCGATGACGAGGGCGGCGGGCTCGTCCTTCTTGGGGATGAAGACGGGCGCGCCGAGCTTGCCGAAGAGCGCGCGCGCCTCGCGGAGGCGGCGCTCTTCGCCGCGCCCGTAGGTCAGCGCGAGGTCGCGCTCGACGGCGCGCGCGGGCGCGTCGGCGAAGTGCCGCGCGTCGGGCGCGACGAAGACGAGCGCGTGCCCGTGCGCGCGCAGGAGCTTGACCGCGGCGACGAGCGGCTCGGGGTCGCCGATGCCGTCGAAGTCCGTCATCACGACGAGCGTGCGCG
>CAIUAC010000282.1 GCA_903896985.1 uncultured Sandaracinus sp. | reverse complement strand
TCGCGGCCCCGACGACCTGGCCGACGCTCACGCGCGGGCTCTCGCTCGGGCTCGGCGCGGGGCTCTTCGCGGGGCTGCTGGTGGGGCTCGCGGAGGCGGGCGTGATCATCGCGTCGTCGGGCGGGCGCGCGGAGCACACCGTGCTCGCGTACGGCGCCATCGTGTACGCCGTGCTGCTCGGCCTGGGCGGCGCGTGCGGTGGGCTCGTGCTCGCGTGGAGCGGGCGCGTGATGCAGCGCGAGGCGTTCGAGGAGAACCGCGCGTTCGGGCTCTGGGTGGGGCTGCTCGTCGCGGCGCCGACGCTCGCGCTCGGCGCGTTCCGCGTGCGGCGCGACGTGTTCCAAGAATTGCTCGTGTGGGCGAGCCCGAAGGGCGCGCTCGTCTTGCTCGGCTGCGCCGTCGCCGCGTTCTTGCTCTTCGCGCTCGTCGGGCTGCTCTTCGCGCGCGTCACCTACTCGCGCTTCGGCGCGTGGCTGCTGCGCCCGTGGGGCGCGCCCGTCGTCGTCGCCGTGCTGATCGCCGCGGTGCTCGGCTACGTCATCGTGCAGAAGCCGGCGCCCGTCGCCGAGGCGCGGCTCAACCGCCCCGCGGCGCCCGCGCAGGCGGGTCCGATCATCTTCATCGTCGTCGACACGCTGCGCGCGAGCCGCCTGCCGACGTACGGCTACGCGGACGGGCGCACGCCGCACCTCGACGCCTTCGCGCACGACGCGCTCCGCTTCGAGAACGCCTTCTCGAACGCCTCGTGGACGCGCCCGAGCTTCGCGACGCTGCTGACCGGCAGCTACCCCTCGCGGCACTCGACGATGGGCAAGAGCGACTCGCTGCCCGAGGCGCTCGTCACGATGCCCGAGGCGCTCAAGGCGCACGGCTACGCGACGAGCGGCATCGTGACGAACTACAACGTCGCGCCGTTCTTCCACTTCGATCAGGGCTTCGATCGCTACACCTACCTCGAGCCGAACTTCGTCCTCGGCGCCGACGACACCGCCGCCAAGCTGCTGCTGATCCAGTTCGCGCGGCAGACGTACGAGAAGCTCGAAGAGAAGGTGCTCGGCGGCACTCCGCCCGGGCGCGCCTACCAAGACGGCGCGACGGTGAACCGCGCCGCCTTCGCGGAGCTAGACCGCCTCGCGCGCCCAGAGAACGCGGGCGCGCCGCCGTTCCTCTTCGTCGCGTACATGGACCCGCACGACCCGTACTACCCGCACCCGTACGGCAGCACGGCGGGGTATTCGCGCGCCGCGCACCAGAACCCGACGCTCGACGAGGTGCCGCACCTGAGCGCGCTCTACGACGGCGAGATCACCTATTGGGACCAGCAATTCGGCGCGCTCGTCGCGGAGCTGAAGCGCCGGCACGTCTACGAGAACGCCACGATCATCATCACCGGCGACCACGGCGAGGAGCTCGGCGAGCACGGCGGCTTCTGGCACGGCACGACGCTCTACGACGAGCAGGTGCGCGTGCCGCTCTTCGTGAAGCTGCCGTTCAACCAGCGCGGCGGGCAGGTGCGCACCGAGTGGGTGCAGCACGTCGACCTGATGCCGACGGTGCTCAAGCTCGCGGGCGTCGAGGTGCCGCCGGGCGTGCAGGGGCACGACGTCTTCGACCGCACCGTGCGGCGCGACGAGGCCTTCGCGGAGGAGAGCCAAGAGGGCACGATCCTGCAGAGCCTGCGGCTGCAGCGCGGCGGCAGTGAGCTGAAGCTCATCACGGCGAACGAGGGCAACCCGCGCGGGCTCGAGACGACGGAGCTCTACCGGCTCGACGTCGACCGGCACGAGCGCGTGAACCTCGCGACGGAGCTGACGTGGGAGACCTCGCACGTGCGCGCTCAGCTCACGAGCTTCGGAACGCGCGCACAGCAGGGGCGCGTCAGCGGGCAGCAGGTCGCGATGACCGAGAACGAGTGCCGTCGCCTCGCGGCGCTCGGCTACGTGCAGGCGAGCGACTGTGACCACCTGAGCGGCGGCGCGCTGCCTCCCGAGCCAGCGCCCGCCCCGACGCCGCGCCCGTAGCGAGCGCGCTCGGGCTCCGTGATCAGAGCGACACGACCGGCGCGCGCACGGGCTCCGTCGTCAGAGCGACACGACCGGCGCGCGCTCGGCGATCAGAGCGAGACGACCCAGACGAGCGCGGCGCCGATGGCGCTGACGGCGAAGATGCTGAGCGCGAGGTTCCAGAGATCGGCGGGGTGAACATGGACTTGCGAGAGAGTCATCGTGGCCTCCGGGTCTCTCTCTAATGATGACAGTGCGGACTGTCAAGGTTGCGACTGTCACGGATCTGCGAGCTTCGCCCGCACGCCCCAGACGCAGAGACGCCCCGCCGACTCGAGGGTCAGCGGGGCGCGTCTTACGGATGGGTGCTCAGCGGAGCGTCAGCGGAGTGGGCTGTGGCGGCGCCGTCGGGACCTAGG
>CAIUAC010000281.1 GCA_903896985.1 uncultured Sandaracinus sp. | reverse complement strand
GACCACGAACGCCGCGCGCGCCTCTGCGCCGACGCGCGCCCGCACCGCCGCGGGCAAGCCCGCGCAGGTGTTCTCGAGCAGGCCCGTCGCGGTCTCCGGGAGCGTCGCGGCGAGGGTGGGCGGGAGCACGGCGCGCAGCTCCGCGAGGTCGCCGACGCTGCCTTCGACGAGCACGTCGGCCGGCCTCGGCAGCGGCGGGGGAGCGGCCGTCGTGCCCGGCGTTGGGGAGTCCCCGTGATGGCCTCCGCAGCCCGCGGCTCCCGCGAGGGCGAGCGCGCCGCTCACCGCGCAGCCGACCACACGGAGGAGCGTCGGGACGGAACGAGAGCGGGGCGCGCGCATGGCGGTGCGAAGCCTAGCAGCCGTGCTAGTGACCGGGCGATGCACGCGCGCGATCTTCTCGGGCCGGACGGACCGCTCGCGCGGGCCATCCCAGGCTACGAGCACCGCGAGTCGCAGCTGGCGATGGCCGACGCCGTCGAGCAAGCGCTCGAGGCGGAGGGCGTGCTGCTCGTCGAGGCGGGCACCGGCACGGGCAAGACGCTCGCGTACCTCGTCCCGGCGATCCTCAGCGGGCGCAAGCTCGTCATCTCGACTGGCACCAAGACGCTGCAAGACCAGCTGATGGAGCACGACCTGCCGCTGCTCGAGGAGCACCTCGGGCTGCCGGTGCGCGCGGCGTGCATGAAGGGGCTCGGCAACTACCTCTGCCTGCGCCGCTACGAAGAATTCCTCGGCAGCGCCGACGCCGACCGTGCGCCGTTCGACCGGCTCCTGCCGACCATCCGCCGCTTCCGCGAGACGACGCAGACGGGCGACCGCGCGGAGCTCTCGCTGCCTGAAGAAGTGCCGATCTGGTCGCACGTCTCGTCGTCCTCCGAGACCCGCCTCGGCGCGCGCTGTCCGCACTTCGAGGCGTGCTTCGTGACGCGCATGCGCCGCGCCGCGGAGGACGCGCAGCTCCTCATCGTCAACCATCATCTCTTCTTCGCCGACCTCGCGACGCGCGGACCGCACGGCGGCGGTGCGATCCCCGACTACGACGCCGTCATCTTCGACGAGGCGCATCAGGTCGAGGACGTCGCGACGGAATTCTTCGGCCTGCGCGTGTCGACGGCGCGCGTCGAGACGCTCGTGCGAGACGCGCAGCGCGCGCTCGGCGCGGCGGGCTTCTCGGACGTCAGCGAGCCGCGGCTGCGCGCCGTGCTCGACGCGGCGTCCACGTTCTTCACCTCGCTCCCGCGCCCGACCGCGGGCAACGACTCCCGCGCGACGCTCGAGCCGCGGCAGCTCCCCGAGCACGCGCGCGAGTCGATGTTTCGGCTCGACGCGGAGCTCGAGGCGCTCTCGGCGCACTGCAAGCTGCGCTCGTCGGCGGGCGAGGCGGTCGTGCAGATGGCGCGCCGCGCGGGCTCGATCCGCGACGACCTCGCCTCGATCATCGAGGGCAGCAGCGCCACGGCGTCGAAGACCGCTCAGGTGACCTGGACGGAGCTGCGCGGGCGCAGCGTCTCGCTCGGCGCGAGCCCCGTCGACGTCAGCGCGATCATGCGCGACGAGGTGCTCGGGCGGACGCGCACCGTCGTCTTCACGAGCGCGACCCTCGCGACGGACGGCTCGTTCGCCTTCACCAAGCAGCGCCTCGGCATCGACTTCGAGGTCGACGAGCTCGTCGTGCCGTCGCCCTTCGACTACCCGAAGCAGGCCGCGCTCTACACGCCGCGCACGATGCCTGACCCGCGCGATCCGGGCTTCCTCGAGGCGGCCGCCGAGGAGGTGATCGCGCTCGTCGAGCTGACGGGCGGCGGCGCGTTCGTGCTGACGACGAGCGTGCGCGCGATGCAGGAGCTCGCGCGGCGCTGCGTGCCGCGGCTGCGCAACCTCGCGTTCGTGCAGGGCTCCGCGCCGAAGGCGACGCTGCTCGACGGCTTCCGCAAGGACGGGCACGCGGTGCTCTTCGCGACGGCGAGCTTCTGGGAGGGCGTGGACGTGCCCGGCGACGCGCTCCGCTTGGTGGTGATCGACAAGCTGCCGTTCGATGTGCCGAGCGATCCGCTCGTCGCCGCGCGCACCAAGCGGCTCGAGGACGAGGGGCGCCAAGCCTTCATGGAGTACCTCGTGCCGTCGGCGGCGATCTCGCTGAAGCAGGGCTTCGGGCGGCTCGTGCGCACGCGCAAAGATCACGGGATCGTCGCGGTGCTCGACCGGCGCCTGACGACGAAGGGCTACGGCAAGGTGTTCCTGCGCAGCCTGCCGCCCGCGAAGCGCTGCGACACGCGCGCGGAGCTCGAAGCGTTCTGGCGGGGCATCGAGCGCGAGGCGCCGCCGGTCAGCGGATGATCGCGGCGCCGTTCGCGCCGACGCGCGGTCGCTCGCCTGCCTCGACGCGCGGCGCTCGCGGCCGCGGCGCGCGCGGCGGCTCGGCCTGCGTGGGCACCGTCGCGCTCGCGGTGGGCGTCGCCGCGACGGGCTGAACGCCGAGGTCGAGCGCCGCGCTCGGCAACACGCTCGGCTGCTCGCTCGGCACCAAACTCCGCTGCTCGCGCGGCGGCGCGCTCCGCGTGACCGCGTGCGTCGGCTCCTCGATGGGCCGCGCCGCCGTCGCCGGTGCGCGCGACGTCCACGCGGCGAGCCCCACCGTCAGCCCCACGGCGACCGTCAGCCCCACGGCTCCACCGACCACCCACGCGCGGCTCGAGCGCGTCGGCGTCGCGGGCGGCGCGAGCGTCTCTCCAGCCGCGCCGGCGAGCGTCGTCGCCAGCCCCGTCGGCGTGCTCAGCCGGCCGCTCACGCTGGGCGCCGCGCTCGGCGTCGCGCCGTCCTCCGTGAACACTCTCTGCCACACGGCGCGCGTGCGCTCGCTCGCGTAGGGCAGCAGCGCCGCACCGACGAGGCGCAGCGAGGCGAAGCGCTCCTCCGCGCGCGTCGCGAGCATCCGCTCGACCACCGCCGTCACCGGCGCCGGCAGGTCGCCGCGCAGCACGCTCAGCGGCTCGAACTCGCCCGAGGTCAGCTTGTGCAGGATCTCGAGCACCGAGTCGCCGCTGACCGCGCGGCGCGCCGAGAGCGCCTCGTAGAGCACGAGCCCCAGCGAGAATTGATCGCTCCGCGCGTCGAGGTGCTTCGCCCCGCGCGCCTGCTCCGGAGACATGTAATACGGCGTGCCCATCAGCGCCGAGGTGTGCGTCAGCCGCGCGGCGCCCTCGACGCCCTCGACCTTCGAGATGCCGAAGTCGAGCACGACGGGGTGCGCGTCGCCGGTGCGCGTGCGCGCGAGAAACAGATTGTCGGGCTTGAGATCGCGGTGCACGACGCCCGCGGCGTGCGCGCAATCGAGCGCATCGAGCACCGGGAGCGCGAGGTCCACGACCGCCTCGACGCTCAGCCCATTCGGGTGCCGCTCGATCAGCGAAGAGAGCGCCTCGCCGTCGAGATACTCCATCACGAGATAGGGAGTTCCGTCCTCTACGCCGACTCCCGTGATGTCCACGATGTGCGGGTGTTCGATCGTCGACGCCGCGCGCCCTTCGCGCATGAACCGCGCGACCGCGTCCGCGTTGAGCGCGACGCTCTGATTCAGCGTCTTGAGCGCGACGCGCTTGTCGAGCGTCGTGTGCCGCGCCTCCCAGACGGTGCCCATCCCGCCGGCGCCGAGCTGCCGGACGATGCGATACGCGCCGAAGTGCTCACCGGGCGCGGGCTGCGACATCGGCTACCAGCCGCGCGACGAGAGCGTCGCGATCACGCCGCCCGTCGGCTCGTCTCCGCCGATCAGCGGCGCCGTGGTGACGGTCTCCGACGAGAGCGCGACCGCGACTCCCACGCTCGCGCCCGCGGCGACGACTCCCACGAGCGTCCAGAACCACCACTCGCCGAGGACTGAGCCGCCCTCCGCGTGCTCCGCCGGAGCCGCGCGCGTCGGCGACTCGAGCACGCGCGCCGTCGGCGCCTCAGGGGTCACCGTGAGCTGCGCGGCGGGGACGACGGGAGGGGGCGTCGGCGCGTCGGCCTGGAGCGTGACCGTCTGTCGGCTGAGCTCGCCGGCGACGACGACGATCGAGACCATCTGCGTGCGATAGCCCGCGAGACTGACCTCGACCGGCACCGTGCCGATGGCCGCGCGCACGGGCGCCGCGAAGGGCGTCGTGCCGAGCACCTCATCGCCGAGCGACACGCGCGCCCCGGGCACGCTCGTCACGAGGTCGATCGAGCCGAGGCGCTGCCGCACGCTCGCGAGGCTCGCCTCGAGCGGGGCGCGTCGCCGACGGATCCACGGGTCGCTCGCCGCGCCGAGCGCCTGCAGCAGGTGCTGCTCCGCGAGCACGAACGAGCCGAGCGCCTGCTCGACGAGCCCGAGCTGCGCGGCGCTGCGCGGCGTCGGGCTCAGCGCGTGCGCCTGCACGATCAGCGCGAGCGCCGCGGCGTCGTCGCCCGAGTCGCGCAGCACGAGCGCGCGCTCGATCAGCGCGTCCGCGGACTCCGGGCGCTGCGCACGCGCGGGCGTCGCGCAGGCCAGCAGCGCGAGGATCGACAAGGCCGGAAGCCAGCGTTTCGCGGACGAGCGCACGGTGTCGCGCGACCCTACTGAAACCTGGCGTAGCGCGCAAGCGTGTCACCTCCGCAAGAACTGTCAGGTACATTGCGAACCTCCCGCGGCTCGCCGATACTCGCGCCCGTGAGACTTTGGATCAGCCCTTCGGTCGCTGAGCGAGCGCGTCGCGTCACCGCCGCGCTGGCCCTCGTCGTCGGCGCGTCGGCCCTCGCGTCGTCGTCGGCGTGCGGCACGACGAGCGTCACGCCCGCGACCGAGGTGATCGTGCACGTGCGCGTCGACGCGGAGGTCTACGCGAGCACGAGCACGCTGACGATCGTCGTCGACGGGAGCCCGGACGGGCTGACCTTCGACCGCTTGGCGCACCTCGGCAACCGGCGAGCGGTGCCTCCGCCCGGCGACGAGGTGCGCGTCGCGCTGACGCCCCTCGAGGGCGATCCGAACCGCCTCTATCGCGTCACCGTGAGCGCCTTCTCCGCGAGCAGCGGCGCGACGCCCGTGGTCGTCGCCCGCGTGATCAGCGGCTATCGCGCGGGGCTCACCCTCGAGTACGAGCTGCTGCTCGTCGGGAGCTGCGCGAACGCGACCTGCGACGACACGCAGACCTGTCACGCGAACCGCTGGTGCGATCCCGCGCGCGTCGACCCAGGCGCGCTCCCCGAGGTGCGCGACGCGGGGGCGGACTTCGGCCCACCGCCGGATCTCGGTCCGCGCTGCAGCCCCCGCCCGACGGGCAACCCCGCTTGGGCCCAGTATCTGCTGCCCGGCACGCTCGAGCACCCGCAGAGCTACCAAGCGAACGTCGACACGGTCGTCGACTGCGTGACGGGTCTCGAGTGGGAGCGCGCCGCCAACCCGCCGCTGCCGACGCACGCGGCAGCCGTCGCCCATTGTGAGGACTCGACCACCGCCGGCTATGACGACTGGCGCCTGCCGACCGCGATCGAGCTGCTGACGCTGGTCGACTACGCCGTCGAGAGCCCCGCGCCGACCATCGACCTCGCGGCGTTCCCGGGGACGCCCGCGCAGCCCTACTGGTGCGCGCTCGCCGCCGGCGCGCCGAGCGAGCTCTGGCACGTCGACTTCGGCACAGGCGAGGTGAACCGCGAGCCCGTCGTCGGCGATGCCAGCGCGCGGTGCGTGCGATGAGGCCGACGCGCGCGCTGCCGCGGACGCGCGCAGCCGAGCGTTGGGCGGCCGTCGGCGTCGCGTGCGCGGCCGTCGGCGTCGCGTGCGCGGCGCTCGCGATGCTGGCCGTCGGCGCCCGCGCGGACGCGCCGTCGGGTCACTTCATCGACCTCGGGGACGGCACCGTCCAGGACAGCAAGACGCGCTTGCTCTGGCAGCAAGAGGTCGTCGGGGGCGGGAATCGCGCGGCGATGCTCGAGTATTGCTCGACGCTGTCGCTCGCGGGACGCGGCTGGCGAGTGCCGAGCGTCCTCGAGCTGCGCTCGCTCGTCGACGAGACCCACACGAACCCGTCGATCGACGCGCGCGCGTTTCCGCTGACGCCTCAAGAGGCGTTCTGGTCCTCGACGCTCGTCGCAGGCCACCCCGACCGCGGCTGGTACGTGAACTTCGCGTTCGGCTACGCCGCGTCGAATTCGGTCGACGACGGCTACCACGTGCGCTGCGTACGCTGAGCCTCCCGCGCCGAGCCCGCGCGGCGGCGGCTCACACCGCTTCAGCCACGATCGCGGTGCCGTAGCAGAGCACCTCGGTCACGCCGGGCGCGATCTCGTTCGCGTCGTAGCGCGCCCCGATCAGCCCGTTCGCGCCGAGCTCCGCGGCGTGCTTGAGCATCAGCTCGAAGGCGTCCCCGCGCGCGCGCTCGCAGAGCTGCGCGTACATCGTGATGTTCCCGCCGAAGAGGATCTGGATCGACGCGGCGAAGTTCCCGACGAGGCTGCGCGAGCGCACGATGATGCCGCGCGCGACGCCGAGCGAGCGCACCGTGCGATAGCCGGGCAGCTCGAACGCCGTCGTCACCATGAACGGCTCGACGACGCGATGCGCAGAGGACGCGAGGCGGGCGTTGCCCGCGCGAGCGAGCGCGCCGCGAGAATTGGTGTCGGTCATGGCCGCGGAGTGTACAACCGTGCCGATGGACCGCGCAGCGCTCGTCCGCTCGCTCAACCGTGTCGCCGTCTGCGCGGCGCTGCTCTTCGGCGCGCCCGCGTGCACGCCGTCGACGCCCGCGCCTCCCGCGCCGCTCCCCGCGCGCCCCGGCGTCGAGACGGCCCCCGGCGGACGCGCGCTCGATCCGACCGCCGTGCGCACGCGCCCGCATCCGTCGATCCTCGACAACCTCGGCAACCTCGACGACACGCCCGAGCCGAGCGTCCGCACGCCCGACGAGGCGGTGGGTCAGGTCGCGTCCCCCGCGACGCTCGACGCCGCCGCGCCCGCGCACGGCTGCGTCCAGCTCACGCGCTCGCCGACCCGCGTCCTCGCGTCAGGCGGACCTGCGTCGATCACCGCCACCGTCTCAGGCTTCGTCGTCGCGGGCTACGTCGGCGACGGCGCGACCGAGCAGGTCGTCGCGGTGCGCTTGTCGCCGTCCTCGCCGACGATGCCCCTCGCGACGCTGACCGTCGCCGCCGGCTCGAGCACGCCGCGCACCGCGCCGCCGATGGTCAGCGCGCTCGTCGACGGGCGCGTGCTGATCGCCGCGACGGACGCCCACGGCGCCGTCCGCGCGGCTGCGCTCGGCGTGTCGTCCCCCACCGTGCGCCCCGAGCTACGGCCGATCGGCGCCGGCGCGGATCTGCGCTTCGCGCCCGCGATCGCGCCGCTCCGCGGAGGCGCGTCGGTCGTCGCGTACACCGACGGCAGCGGCACGCCGATGCGCGTGAAGCTCGTCGTGCTGCGCCCCGATCTCAGCGTCGCCGCGACGCACGACGTCACGCCGCCCTCGCTCGGCGCGAGCGCCCCCGTCGTCGACGTGCTCGCCGAGGTGCCGGAGGTCGTCTTCCTCGACGCGCACGGCGGGCTCTCGCCGATCGTGCGCGTCGCGCTCGCAGAGGACGGCACGCCCGGCGCGGCGCAGATCGAGCGCCCGCTCAGCACCGTCTCCGAGCCCGCGCACCTCGCCGTGGCGCACTTCGGGCCGCGCCGCTTCGTCGCGTACACCGCGATCGGTCGCGCGGCGACGAGCGCCATCGGCGTCGTCGAGCTCGGCGCGACGCTCCCGCCCGAGCCGCTCGTGCCCGGCCTCGGCTACGGCGTGCTGCAGCTCGGCGCCGTCAGCGGCCCCGCCGCGGCGGTCTTCGCGATGACGCGCCCCGCGCCCGGCGTCGCGGCGACGGAGCGCTTCGACGGGCAGCTCCTCGTCCGCCTCGTCGACGAGGCTGGGCTCGGCCCCGCGCTCGACGTCAGCGCGCCCGAAGAGCGCGTGTCGCACACGTCCATCGCGCGCGCAGCCGACGGGACGATCGGCGTCGCCTACACGACGTCCGCCGGGGTCAGCGTGCGCTGGCTGCGCTGCGCCGACCGCTGACGCTCAGAAGTTCGCGGCGCCGGCGCTGATGCCCGACGGCGTCGCGAGCGCGCTGCGCGCCGTCAGCGTGACGTTCCAGTGGCCCGCGAGCGCGAGCTCCGTCTCCGCCTCGATGTCGAACGAGTAGCCGCCGGCGACGCCGACCGGGAAGTCGGTGAACGCCGCCGCCGGGACCGTGCCGGCGAACGCCGTCGTCGGGAACCGACATCGCGCGATCGCGACCTCGCCCGCTGAGCCCAAGGCGAAGAAGCGCGCGTCGATCGTGCCGACGGGCCCGCTCGGCGCCCACGCGAGGGCGAGATCGTCCGTGCGCGAGATCGTCAGCGCCGTGGCGTCCGTGATCGATGGCGTCGTCAGCGTCGCCGCGCTCGGCGCCGTCACCGTGCCCGAGAACGCCGGCACCCCGGTGTCGCTGCCGCTCGCTTCGAACGTGAGCACCGCCGCCGGCGCAAAGAGCGGGCCGCCGCCGACGCTCGTCGTGTAGGTCTCGTCGGCGTTCGCCGCGATCGAGACGTCGGCCGTGCCGCCCGTCAGCATCAGCGAGCCCGCGCCGTGCGGAATCGACGTGCTCGTGCCCGCCGCGCAGAGCGTGACCGAGCACGGTCCCTCGTCGTGCGTCGTGCACAGGCTAGGCGGCGTCGGGGGCGTCTCCATGAAGTCCGCGCTCACCGCGTACCGCCCCGGGCTGGTCTCCGCCGTGAAGTGGCCGCGGTAGTCCGTCGGGGGCCCGGCGTCGGGCGGGCCGCCATCGACGCGCGGGCCGTCCGTCGGCGCGCCGTCGGGAAGTCCGAGGTCCGCGCTCCCGAGGTCCACGGGCGGTCCGCCGAGCGGCACGCAGGCGTGGGCCTCGCAGCGCTGCGCGAGCGAGGCGCAGTCCGAGTCGAGCACGCACTCGGCGCTCGAGCCGCAGCCGAACATCGTCGCAGAGCCGAGCAGAAGACAGGCGAGGAGAAGCGACCGCTGGGCGTCAGGCTGCATACGTGGGCCCGAGCATAGACGGCCGACGGATTGCGACGCAATCTCCGCGCACCTTCCGTGCCGCGCGCACCCCTTTTCGGCCGCCCCTTCGTGCTGGCGAGCCTCTCGATCTTCCTGTGTGGCCTCGCGCTGCACCCGTACGTGCATCTGCCGGGCTTGCTCGAGCGCTATCACGCCGACGAGCTCACGACCGGCACGATCGTCGCGCTGATGTCCGTCTCGGCGCTGCTCGTGCGCCCGCTCGTCGGCCGCATCATGGACGCGCGCGGCGGCCGCCTCGTGATCATCGCGGGCGGCGCGCTGCAGCTCGTCGCGTGCTTGCTCTACACGCTGGTCGATCGCGTCGGCTGGCTCCTCGTCGTCGCGCGCCTGGTGCACGGGCTGGCCGAGGGCGCGCTCTTCGCGTCGCTCTTCACCTACGCCGCCGAGGTCGTGCCGGTGTCGCGCCGCACCGAGGGTCTCGGCCTCTTCGCGGTCGCCGGGATGCTGCCGGTGTCGCTCGGCGGGCTGCTAGGCGACCTGATCCTCCGGCACGGCACCTACCGCACGCTCTTCTTCACGACCGCGGGGCTCGCGACCCTCGCCCTGCTCGCCGCGCTCGCCCTGCCCGAGCCGCCGCGCGCGCCGGGCCCGCGCGAGCCCGCGACCGGCGGCCTCTTCGCCGTCCTCGCGCTGCCCGTGCTCGTGCCGCTCTGGGTGAGCAGCGCGCTCGTGTCGATCGGCACCGCGTCCGTGTTCACGTTCCTCAAGCCGTTCGTCGAGCGCGAGCACATCGGCAGCGTGACGCTCTTCGTCAGCGCGTACGCGATCGCGGCGATCACGCTGCGCGTCTTCTTTGGTCGCCTGCCCGACGCGATCGGCCGCGTGCGCGTCCGCTACCCGAGCCTCCTCGCGCTCGCAGGCGCCGTCGCGCTCACGTCGATCGCGCGCTCGGACGCGATGCTCCTCGCCGCCGGCACGCTCGCCGGGCTCGGTCAGGGGCTCTCCTTCCCGGTGCTGACCTCGCTCGTCATCGAGCGCGCGCCTGCCGAGCGTCGCGGCTCGGCGATGGCCGCGCTGACGGCCGTCTTCGACACCTCGCAGCTGATCGCCGGCCCGCTCTTCGGCGCGATCGCGCTCGCGACGAACCTGCGCACGACCTTCGCCGTCGGCGCGCTGATGCCGCTCCTCGGCGCGCTCT
>CAIUAC010000280.1 GCA_903896985.1 uncultured Sandaracinus sp. | reverse complement strand
CGTCTCGACCTCGGTGAACTCGCGCTGATCGAAGAAGCCGCGGATGGCGCGCAGGACGACCGCCCGCGCCCGCAGGTTGCGCAAGCGCCGAGCGCCGTCCGCCTGCCCTGAGAGGAAGTCGCCGTCCGGCCGCGGGAAGGGCCCGTCGGGCACCGACACCACCAGGCACGTGGCGCCGAGCACGCGCTCGCCGTCCCAGCGCCCTTCGCAGAGCACCCACGCGCCGAGCACAGGCACCGGCTGACACTCGACCCAGACGCTGCCCGTCACATCGTGGACGAGCGCCGCGCCACCGCGCGCGTCGATGACGCGCCCACCGAGCTTGGCCGGGGACGCTGGCGAAAGGCGCCGAACGATCTCCACCGGGTAGCGCGGGGGCGCGGTCACCACGCGGTCAGTTCACTTCTTGACGCGCTCGACGTACTCGCCGGTGCGGGTGTCGACCTTGATCCACTCGCCCTGGTTGACGAAGAGGGGGACCGTCGTCTTGAGGCCCGTGTTCATCAGGCAGGGCTTCTGGATGTTGCCGCTCGTATCGCCCTTGAAACCGGGCTCGGTCTCCATCACCTGGAGGTCGATGAAGATGGGCGGCGTGACGCCGATCGGGTTGCCGTCGTGGAACAGCACCGACACGGGCAGGCTGTCGAGCAGGTAGAACTTGTTGTCCCCGAGCTGCGCGGCGGTCACGCGGACCTGGTCGTAGTTCTGGGAGTCCATGAAGACGTAGTACTCACCCTCGGGGTAGAGATACGTCATCTGGCGCTCCTCGATGTCCGCCTTCTCGAGGCGCTCGCCGGACTTGTAGGTCCGCTCGAGCACGCTGCCCGTGATCATGTTCTTCATCTTCACGCGGGTGAAGGACTGGCCCTTGCCAGGCTTGACGAACTGGAAATCGACGACGACGTAGGGGTTGCCGTCGATCTTGACCTTGATGTTCTTGCGGATGTCGGAGGTGTCGAACATGCGGGCGATCCTCGGGAAAAGCGCTCTAACAGGAGCGCGGGACCCGGATACTCCGAGCCCCGCGCAGAAAAAAGAGAGTCGACTCAGCTCTCGCCGGCGACCCGCAGCGTGATCGCGACCGACTCGCTCGGTGCGGCGACGGTGTTCGCGCGCTCGGCCGTGACGCGCACCTCGAACGTCGTCAGCGGCGTCGTCGCCGCGGCATCACCGACGCGGGCGTCGGCGTCGTAGACGAGGGTCGCGGCCTTCACGGGCGAGGCGTTGGCGGCCACGAACCAGACGACGTAGGTCGTGAGGCCGGTCGCGATGCGGTCGGGCGGGGGCAGGTTGTCGAGGTGGATCGTGACGAGGTTGTTCCCCCCGCCGGCGTCTTCGACGCGGACTGTGCCGTCGGCGCTAGCGGCCTCGTGCCGACCTGTGACCGCGAACTCCTGAGCGCCACCGCAGCCCGCGAGCGCGGCGCCGGCGAGAGTGCAAGCAAGGAACAGCGTGACGAGCTTCTTCATGAGAACCCTCCTCGTGCGGGCTTGTATGCTGGAGCGCACGTCTGGTCAAGCACGTCAGCCGGTACCTTGCCATCGAGTGAGCGAGGCAGTAAGCGTGGCCCCCTGTGCGTGAAGCCGACGAAGAGATCCGCGAGATCAAGAAAGAGATCATCGAGTCTCGCGGACTGATCATCAAGACCAACAACCTGACCAACGCGCTCGCCGCCGACATCAAGTCGATCGGCAAGCGGCAGGCGGGCTACGAGCGGCGGTTCAACTGGAACAGCGCCGTGGCGTACGCGCTCTTCGCGACGCTCTCGTTCGTCGGGCTCAAGCTCTGGTCGGATGTGCGCATCCGCGAGATCGAGGGCGAGACCCGCGAGCTCGAGCGCGAGGCGCGGGAGCTGCGGCACGACCTGACCGAGGAGACGCGCCGCGCCGAGGCCCGCGAGCGCGCCGAGGGCAAGGCGGCGCAGTTCTACGACCTGATCCGGCAGCAGAAGCGCGCCGAGGTCGTCGAGCGCTACGAGCAGGTGCGCACCGAGCGTCTGTCACGCGCGGAAGCCGCGTTCTTCCGAGACACGGTGGACCGCTTCCGCCTGGACCTCTCGGTCGCGGCCTATCAAGCGGGCCTCGACCTGATGCGCACGGGTCGCTATGCCGAGGCCGCGGACGCGTTTCAGGAGTCGATCCGGCTGAAGGAAGAGGCGGCGCACATCCCCTCGGTCAAGTATCAGCTGGCGCGCTCGCTCGCGCGGCTCGGTCGGCAGGGTGAGGCCATCGTGCTGGCGCAGGCGGTCATCGACCAGACGGTCGACCGCGAGCTTCAGGACGACGGCGCGTTCCTGCTCGCGCAGTGCGCGGAGGATCTCGGCAACATCGACGACGCGCGGAATGCGCTCCGGATGATCGGTCGCCGTTGGCCGCACTCGCAGCTCGCGCTCGACGCGCGGCGGCACCTCGGCGACCTCAACCTGCGCGTGCTCCGCGGGCAGATTCAGGGGCAGCGGACGGGCGCGCCGGTGGAATAAGTTGACGCGGGGCGTCGCGAGCACTTCTCATGTGCCGCAGACGTGATAAACACGTGTCATCTCCGGGGGGCGAAATGGACCGAAGACCATGTCGAGACCGCGTATCGCCTTCGTGGGTTCGGGTGGAGCAACCAAGGGCATCGCTCATCTAGGAGTGCTCAAGGCGATGGAGGAGATGGGCCTCGTGCCCGATGTCCTCGTCGGCGCTTCAGCGGGGGCGATCGCCGCTTCGTTCTTCGCGCAGGGCTTGACCGCCGACG
>CAIUAC010000279.1 GCA_903896985.1 uncultured Sandaracinus sp. | reverse complement strand
GCGGCGGCGTCGCCGCGCGCGATCAGCGCTCGCGCCTTGTCGACGACGGCGCGCGCCTTCTCGGTCGCGTCGCGGCCGAAGTCCGAGCCGGCGACGACCCGCTCGACCTCGGGGAAGAGCTTCTCGATATCCTGGATGGTCTTCTCGGCGTCCTGCTTGTACTTCTCGAACTCATCGCTCGTGCGCCGCGCGACCATGAAGTCCTTCGAGTCGGTCATCATGCCCTCGATCTCGTCCGTGGTGAGGCCGCTCGAGGCGGTCACGGTGATCGACTGCTGCACGCCCGTCTCGAGGTCCTTCGCGTGCACGCTGACGATGCCGTCCGCGTTGATCTCGAAGGTCACCTCGACCTCCATCTGCCCCGCCGCCGCGCGCCGCAGGCCGGTGAGCACGAACTCGCCGAGGACCTCGTTCTCCTCGGCGCGCCGGGACTCGCCCTGCAGCACGAGGATCTTCACGGCGGTCTGGTTCTCGCGGACGGTCGTGAAGATCTTGGAGCGCGACGTCGGGACCGTCGTGTTCTGCGGGATCAGCTCCTCGAAGTAGCCGCCGACGACCATGATGCCGAGCGTGTGCGGCGTGACGTCGAGCAGGATCATCTCCGGCCCGTCGTCGACGAGCGCGGCGCCCTGGATGCCTGCGCCGAGCGCGACGACCTCGTCCGGATGCACGCCCTTGCAGGGCTCGCGCTCGAAGAAGTCCGCGACCATCTTCTGCACGAGCGGCATGCGCGTCATGCCGCCGACGAGGATGACGTCCTCGATCTCGCCCTTCTCGAGCGCCGCCTCTTCGAGCGTCTGCTCGCAGATCTCGACGGTGCGCTTGACGAGGTCACGGCAGAGCTCGTCGAGCTGGCCGCGCGTGAGCACGCGCTGCAGATGCAGCGCCTCGTTGCGCGCGCTCGAGATGATGAACGGCAGATTGACCTCGGTCTCGACCACCGAGGAGAGCTCACACTTGGCCTTCTCGGCGGCGTCCTTCAGGCGCTGCAGGGCCATGCGATCCTGCCGAAGATCGACGCCGTGCTCGTCCTTGAAGCCCTGCACGAGCAGGTCGATGATGCGCGAGTCGAAGTCCTCGCCGCCGAGGAAGGTGTCGCCCGCCGTCGAGACGACCTTGAACACACCCGACGAGCTGATCTCGAGGATCGAGATGTCGAAGGTGCCGCCGCCGAGATCGTAGACCGCGACCGTGCGATCGATGCTCTTGCCGAAGCCGTACGAGAGCGCCGCCGCGGTCGGCTCGTTGATGATGCGGATGACGTCGAGGCCGGCGATGGCGCCCGCGTCCTTCGTCGCCTGCCGCTGCCCGTCGTTGAAGTACGCCGGGACGGTGATGACGGCCTTCTGGACCTCGTGCCCGAGGTAGTCCTCGGCGATCATCTTCATCTCCTGGAGGATCATCGCGCTGACCTCCGGGACGCTGTGGATCTTGTCGCGCAGCTTGATGCGCGTGTCGCCGTGAGGGCCCTCGACGATGTGGTAGGGGCTCGTCGCGACGGCGTTCTTGACCTGCGGCGTGGCCCACTTGCGGCCGATCAGGCGCTTGGCCGCGTAGACGGTGTTCTCCGCGTTCGTGACGGCCTGCCGCTTGGCGATGTGCCCGACGAGGCGCTTGCCCGCTTCGGTGATCGCGACCATCGAAGGGGTCGTCCGGTAGCCGCCGCGATTCGGGATGACGACGGGCGTGCCGCTCTCGACGATGGCGACGCAGGAGTTGGTCGTACCGAGATCGATGCCGATGACCTTATCCATTTATTTTTCCGGGCCCTTCGCGTTCGCTGCAGGCGACCTACTTGAGGTCGCGGAGGAGATTCTTCACGAGATCGTCGGCGGGGTCTAGCTTGGCGGCAATCTCGAGCTCGCGCTTCGCGTTCAGCTTCAGGCCCGCGGCGATGAACACTCGCCCGAGGAGCGCCCGCAGCTTCGCGTTGTCCGGCGAGAGCTCGACGGCTCGCTGCGCGTAGCTGCGCGCGCGGTGGAGGTCGCCGTTCGACTTGAGGAGGCCCTCTGCGGTGCGCTGATGCGCGACCAAGTCGTCCGGACGGCCCTCGCAGACGCGCGCCCAGGACAGCGTCGCCTGCCCCCACTTGCCGAGCTCCTCTTCGTAGCGCGCCTGCTTCGCGTAGGTGTCGGCGAGCTTCACGGCGAGCAGCTTCTTCACGCGCGTGTACTCGCGCAGGACGTCCTCACGCTCCCCGGCGACGGCGTGCGCGACGCCGAGCGCGTTGACCGCCTCGACGAGCTTGCCCTCGCGCTCCGCCTGGAGCCCGGCGACGAGGTTCCGCGACGCGAGGTCGCTGCCGCCCGTGACGGTCGCGGTCTGCTGCAGGGTGCGCACCAGCTCACGCCCCGCAGCCTGCGGGTCCGCCGGGCGCGAAGGCTGCGCTGCGGGCGCGGGCGCTGCGCCCGAGGCCCTCGACGCGCCGACGTCGCGCGCGACCGACTGCAGTCGATACTGCAGGAGCTCCTGCATCCGGCGGCGCTGATCGTCGGTCGGGGGCGCCGGGATCGAGGGCGCCGGGGTCGAGGGCGCCGGGGTCGAGGACGCCGGGGTCGAGGGCATCGGTGCAGGAGGTGGAGGCGGCAGCGCGGCCGGCGGAGGAGGCGGTGCGGACGCGCCGGGGGGCGCCGAGTCCGCGAGCGGCGCCAGGGACCGCGCAGGCGGAACGCTCGAGGAGGGGGGCGCCGGGAGGGTCGGCGACGCGGCTGCCTCGGCCGACGCGCGCGCCTGCGGCGGACCCGAGCGCGGCGGCGGAGGCGGGCTCTGAGCGGGCGTGACCGGCGGCGGCGGGACCTCGTTCGGGCGCACCGACGCGGGGACTCCCTGCGCCGGAGTCACGCCGACGCGCGCGGCTTCCCGGGCGGCGAGCTTCTCGCCCTCGGCGAGCTCGCGCAGCGTGCCCTGCGTGACCTCGGTCAGCGAGAGGTAGTCGTCGTACGCCTCGCGCGTCTTCTTCTTGTTGAGCGTCTCGTAGGCTTCCGTCAGGCGCCTGAAGATGACCTCCATCTTCTGCTTGTAGGTGCCGAGGCGCTTCCGGAACATCGTGTCCGGATGGAAGATCTTGGAGAGCTGGAAGTACGCGTCGCGCACCTCCTTCTTGTCGGCGTCGGGGGCGACCTCGAGCAGCTGGTAATAGTTGGTCGTGTCGAGGTGATAGAAGGTGTCGAGGATCTGCCGACGGCGCTCGCGCTCGAGGTCCACGTCCTCTTCGAGCTCGCTGGGATCGTAGAGCGCGCGCAGCACGTTCGCCGGCGCCGGGTTGGTCCGCATCGTCCGCAGGGGGGTCGGCTGCGACTCGCGCTCGGGCGGCTTCGAGCGAGCCGGGTTGCGCTCCGCGGCGGGCGCGCGCGGCGGGCGAACGGAGACGGGGCGGGCGTCCCTCCAGGCGACAGCGTTCAGCGAGACCAGCCGGACGACGATGTCCGTCACGGCCTCCGTGCCGAGCCCGGTCATCTCGCCGAGCTCCGTCAGCGTGAGCTCGCCATCGATGCGCGAGAGCAAGAAGCCTTCGAGCGCGCCGAGCGGCAGTCCGCGCACGTCCACCTCAGGGACCAGCATTGGAACGCGCAGAGGGGACTCAGTGGCCATTCGTCGGGCGCGCAATCCTACGCGAGCAGGAGCTCGAGCAGGGCTTTCTGTGAGTGCAGGCGGTTCTCGGCCTCTTGCCAGACGTGCGACTGAGGCCCGTCGATGACGCTCGCGCTGACCTCTTCGCCACGATGCGCAGGCAGACAATGAAGGAACATCGCGCCGCGCTCCGCGCGACGCATACAGGCGTCATCGACGAGGTAGCCCTCGAACGCGCGCCGCCGCGCCTCGGCCTCGTCCTCTTGGCCCATGCTCGCCCACACATCCGTCGTCACGACGTGCGCGCCCTCGCACGCCTCGGCGACGTCGCGCACGATCCGCACGCTGCCGACGCCGGTCGCGCGCGCCGCCTCGACGATGGCGGGCTTCGGCTCGTAGCCCTCCGGGCACGCGAGCACCAGCTCGAAGCCGAGCATCGACGCGGCCTCGATCCACGAGTGCGCCATGTTGTTCCCGTCGCCGATCCACGCGACGCGACGCCCCTCGAGGTGCGGCCCGAGCACCTCGCGCATCGTCATCAGATCCGCGAGCAGCTGACACGGATGGTGCTCGTCGCTGAGCGCGTTGATGACCGGGAGCTTCGCGTGCGCGGCGAGCGTCTCGAGGCGCTCGTGCCCAAAGGTGCGCCAGACGAGCGCGTGCAGGTAGCCCGAGAGGATGTGCGCGGTGTCCGAGAGCGGCTCGCCGCGCCCGATCTGCAGGTCGCGCCCGTGCAGCACCATCGCATAGCCGCCGAGCTCCTGGATGCCGACCTCGAAGGAGATGCGCGTCCGCGTCGAGGCCTTCTCGAGGAGGATCGCGACGCTCTTGCCGGTCAGCGGGCACGGGGCGTGCTCGGTCGAGCGCAGGCGCTTGAGCTCCTCGGCGCGGTCGAGCAGACGCAGGAGCTCGCGCGGAGAGAGGTCGCGGAGCGTCAAGAAGTGCCGGAGAGCGCGCAGCGTCACGCGCGCACCCGCGGCGGGT
>CAIUAC010000278.1 GCA_903896985.1 uncultured Sandaracinus sp. | reverse complement strand
GCGAAGGCGTCGCGGGCGACGCGATTTGGGCGCCGGGCAGGGGGAAAAGAGGCGGAGGGCGGCGCGATTTGGGCTGCGGGCAAGCGCGAACGCGGTGCGGGCGACGGCTTAGGGGCAGCGGGGGCGCGGGAGGCCAACGGGACGACGGATCTTCGAGCGGCGGGGAATGGGCGCTGTCGGCAGTATCGGTCGCCGTGGCCCTCGTCGACAACAGCGGCGAGAACATGGCTCAGGGCCGAACACCGGCCTGCGACGGCCCGGCGATGAGCGCTCGTCGGACAGGACCACGCCGTCACCTACCCCGAGCGCCTACGCGACGTCGGGCGCTTCACCTCGCGCCGCTCCCCCGACCTTGCGCCCCCCGCCATCCGAGTGGAGACTGCCTCGCCCATGACGGAATCCTTCCGCCCACCGCCGGCGCCCGAGACTCTCCCTGTCCTTCCGTTGAGGAACTCGGTCCTGTTCCCCGCGTCCGTCGTGCCGATCAACGTCGGCCGACCGCGCTCCGTGCGGCTGATCGAGGAGGCCTTCGGCAACGACCGGCCCACGATCGCCGTCGTCGCGCAGCGCGTCGCGGAGACCGAGGATCCGAAGTTCGAGGACATCTTCGACGTCGGCACGATCGCCCGCGTCTTGAAGGTGATTCGGCTCTCGTCCGGGAACTACAGCGTCGTGCTGCAGGGCGTCGCGCGGATGCGCATCGAGGAGCAACTCGGCCGGCACCCGTACCTGCAGGGGCGCGTGCTGCGCGTCGGGGAGCCGCCGCTCCGCGACGTCGAGATCGACGCGCTCGCCGTCAACCTGCGCGAGAGCGCGCGGCGCCTGCTGGCGCTCTTGCCGCACGCCTCGCGGGAAGCGACGGCAGTGCTCGACAACGTGCAGGAGCCGGGCGCCCTCGCGGACCTCGTCGCGTCGAACCTCCCGATCACGACCGCGCAGAAGCAGGCGGTGCTCGAGACGTTCGACCTCCGCGCGCGCCTCCGGAAGGTGCTCGAGCTCGTCACGCGGCAGTCCGAGGTCTTCCGCGTGAAGAAGGAGATCTCGACGATGGTGCAGGAGGAGATGTCGCGCTCACAGCGCGAATTCCTCCTCCGGCAGCAGGCGAAGACGATCCGCAAGGAGCTCGGTGAGGGCGACGAGGAGGAGGACGAGATCGAGCAACTGCGCGATCGCGTCGCCCGCGCAGACATGCCGATCGAGGCCGAAAAAGCGGCGAAGAAGCAGCTCTCGCGGATGCGCTCGATGTCCCCGGCGGGCGCGGAATATCAGAGCGCGCGCACGTACGTGGAGTGGCTCTGCGACCTGCCTTGGTCGAAGACGACCCCGGACCGCCTCGAGGTCGCGGAGGTGAGGCGGGTGCTCGACGAAGACCACCACGGGCTCGAGAAGGTCAAGAAGCGGATCCTCGAGTACATCGCGGTTCGTCGGCTGCGCAGCGACAAGAAGGGGCCGATCCTGTGCCTCGTCGGGCCGCCCGGCGTCGGCAAGACCTCCCTCGGGCGCTCGATCGCGCGGGCGACGGGGCGGCAGTTCGTGCGCATCTCCCTCGGCGGCGTCTCCGACGAGGCCGAGATCCGCGGGCACCGCCGCACCTACGTCGGCAGCTTCCCCGGGCGCATCGTCGCCGGCCTGAAGAAGGCGGCGGCCCGCAACCCGGTCTTCGTCCTCGACGAGGTCGACAAGCTCGCGAGCGACTCGCGCGGCGACCCGGCGAGCGCGCTCCTCGAGGTGCTCGATCCCGAGCAGAACTTCGCGTTCGTGGACCACTACATCGAGGTCCCGGTCGACCTGACGCAGGTGATGTTCGTCGCGACGGCGAACCGCAAGGACACCATCCCGACGGCGCTCCTCGACCGTATGGAGGTCATCGAGCTACCCGGCTACACGCGCGACGAGAAGATCGCGATCGCGCGGCAATTCCTGGTCCCGAAGCAGCTGAGCGAGCACGGGCTCACGCCGGATCGCCTCGACTTCTCGCTCGACGGAATCGACTTCATCGTCGATCACTACACGCGCGAAGCGGGCGTGCGCGGGCTCGAGCGGCAGGTGGCGTCCATCTGTCGGAACGTCGCGGTGCGCGTCGCCGCGGGCGAGGACCTGCAGATCGTCGCCGACCCTGCGTTCATCGAGGCGGCGCTCGGCGCCCCGCGGCACGAGCGCAACATCGCCGAGAAGCTCGGCGTGCCGGGCGTCGCGACGGGCCTGACCTGGACGGCGTCGGGCGGCGACCTGATGTTCGTCGAGGCGAGCCGCATGCCGGGCAAGGGCCTGGTGCACCTGACCGGGCAGATGAGCGATGTGATGAAGGAGTCCGTCGCGGCGGCCTTCACCTACATCCGCTCGCACGCCGCGCAGCTTGGGCTCGCGGACGACTTCCTCACGACCATCGACGTCCATGTGCACATGCCGCAGGGCGGGATTCACGAGGGGCCGAGCGCAGGCGTCGCGATCTTCGTGTCGATCGCCAGCATGCTGACGCGCTTGCGCGTGCGGCCCGACGTCGCGATGACGGGCGAGATCACGCTGCGCGGCACGATCCTGCGCGTCGAGGGCATCAAGGAGAAGCTCCTCGCGGCCCACCGCGCGGGCGTGCGGCACATCATCCTGCCGAAGCGGAACGAGCGCGATCTCGAGGACGTGCCGGATTCCGTGCGCAAGGACCTGACGATTCACCTGATCTCCCGCATCGACGAGGTGCTCGCGCTCGCGCTCGAGGTGCCGACGATCCCGCCGCCGCCCATCGAGACCGCGCCCGCGGCTCCCTGAACGTTGCGAGCGCTCCTCCGCCTTCGCAGCCTGCGGGTCGCGCTCGGCGTCGGCGCGCTCGTCGGCGTCGTGCTCGCCGCGCTCCCGCTCGCGGGGTCGCTCGGTCCGGAGAGCGCGCTCGCGCTCGGCCTCGTCCTGGCGCCGCTCGCCGCGGCGTTCGGCGCCGGAGTGGTGCGCGACGCCCGCCAGCGCAAGCTCGCGCTGACGACAGCGGAGATCGCAGCGCGCGCGCTCGGCGGGGCGCTCCTGATCGTCGGCGCCCCGCTCGCGGTGCTGTTGCTCAATCTGCTGCGCATTCCGAGCTGCGCGCCTTTCGCGGGCGTCGCGTTCGAGCTCGTCGGCCCCGTCGCGGGCGTGCTCGTCTCGGCGACCCTCGGCGTGTGGAGCGCGACCCTGGTCCGCGCGCCGCGCACCTCGACGGCGCTCGCCGCGCTCGCGCCGATGGCCGAGATGGCGTTGGCCCTCTACCGCTTCCGCGCAAGCCCAGCGATCTTCGCGTACGGACACGTCTTCGGCTGGTTCCCCGGGACGCTCTACGACGAAGGCACGGCGATCGGCGCCCCCTACATCGCGCTCCGCCTCGCCTCGCTCGCGCTCGTGCTCGGGGCGCTCCTCTTGCGCGACGCGCTGGTCGAGCCCCCCACGCAGCGTCTCTCGCTCCGACGCGGCTGGGCCCAGCTGCCACGGCTCTGCGTCGCGCTGGGGCTCCTGGCGGGCTTCGCGAGCATCGAGTGGCACGGCGAGGCGCTCGGGCTCCGGTCGAGCGCGGCGTCGATCCGCGAACAGCTCGGCGGACGCTCCACCGCGGGGCGCTGCACGGCGATCGTGCCGCGCGAGCTGCCGCACGACGAGGCGCGGCGTCTCGCGGAGGACTGCGCGTTCCGCCTGACCCAAATGGAGCGGGTGCTCGGCGTGAAGGCGGGGCGCCCCGTCACGGCGTTCTTCTTCCGCGACGTGAACGAGAAGCGGGCGCTGATGGGCGCCGCCGACACCTATGTGGCCAAGCCGTGGCGGCGCGAGGTGTACCTGCAGCTCGGCGAGTGGCCGCATCCCGTGCTCGCGCACGAGCTTGCGCACGTCGTCGCGGGGGACGTCGCGAGCGGGCCGTTTCGCGTCGGGGGACAGCTCGGCGGGTTCCTGCCCGACGCCGGGATGATCGAGGGAGTCGCCGTCGCCATGGCTTGGGCAGACCGCGATGGGCTCACGCCCGACGAGTGGGCCCGCGCGATGCTCGCGCTCGGCATCGCGCCGACGGTCGAGGACACGCGCGGCCTCGCCTTCTTGCTCGAGCCAGCGGGGCGCGCCTACACGATCTCCGGCTCCTTCTATCACTTTCTCTTCGAGCGCTACGGCGCCGCGATCGTCCGCCGCGCGTACCGCACGGGCGATCTGGCCGCCGCGGCGGGCAAGCCCGTCCCGGAGCTCGCGCGCGAGTGGCGCGCGTACGTGGAGACGGTGCCGCTGCCCGAGGATGCGCTCGCGCTCGCCCGCGTGAGGTTCGCGCGCGGCGGGATCTTCGCGCGCCCGTGCCCGCATCGCGTCGCGCAGCTCCGGCAGCAGCTCGCTGGCGATCTAGCGGCGAGCGACGCGCCGCGGACCGCGAGCACCTGCCGGGAGGTCCTCGCGATCGACCCAGCCGACACGAGCACCCGCGCCGTGCTCGCGGAGGCGCTCACGCAGCTCGGGAAGCACGCCGAGGCCGACCGTGAGCTCGAGGCGCTCGCGCAGCGCTGGGACGCACCCACGCCGGTCCTGAGCGCCGCGCGCGAGGCGATCGCCGACGCCGAGTGGCGCCGGGGAGACGTCGCGGGCGCGCTGCGCCGCCTGAGCGCGCTCGAGGCTGAGCCGCGCACCGACGACGCCCAGCGCGTCTTCGAGGTGAAGCTGCTCGCGCTGCGCGCCGGAGGTCGACAGGCGGAGCTGCTCGGTCAGCTCCTCGCGGGCGAAATGGCGCCGGACGGCGCCTACGCCGTTCACCAGGCGCGCGAGCTCGGCGAGGTCCGCAGCGACGGCCTCGCCCCCTACCTCGAGGCGCGGCAGCTCGTGAACTACCGCCGTCACGCGGACGCCGTGCCGCTGCTCCGCGCGGCCCTCCGCCGTGGGCTGCCCACGCCGCTCCTCACGAAAGAGGCCCGCCGCTTACTTGCGACGAGCCTCTGGGCGAGCGGGGAGCGTGTCGAGAGTGTCCGGCTCTGGAGCGCCGTCAGCGCAGGCCCCGCGGCCAGCCAGTCAGAGCGACTCGAGGCGCGCGACTGGTTGGCGCGCGCCCGACTCGCTCCCTGAGCGGAGCTCAGTGGTTGGCGCGCGCCCGACTCGCTCCCTGAGCGGAGCTCAGTGGTTGGCGACCGAGCCGCCGATGCCGGCGCTGTGGCTCTGGCCGGTCTGGATGACCACGAAACGCACGTTCTTGAACTCCGCCTGACCGCAGGTGTAGACGACCTCGATCAGCGTGCGGTAAGGCGTGTGTCGGTCCGCGATGATCTGCACCTGGCCGTTGAAAGGCCGCTGCGGATTGCGCGAGGCGATCAGCTTCAGCAGCTCCTTCTTGGCCTGCATCGGCTCGATCAGCGGGTTGATGAGGAAGGCGTTCGCGCCGCCGTTCTTCTGGCTCGGATCGACGAGCCCGTTGCGCAGTGAGAGCGCGCGGGTGCCGTCCACGAGGATGTCGTTCGCGGAGATCGTGACGACGACGGCGGGCTCCGCCGTGCGCTCCGACGTCGACGTCGGGATCTGAAGCTCTGCGCTCTGCGTGATGTTCGCGGAGGTCGTCGCAAATTGCTGGATCAAGAAGACGAGCAGGATCGTCATCATGTCCATCATCGCGTAGATGTTGAGCTCTTGATGCTCGTGCTCGGGCATGCGGCGAATGCGCTTGCGGATGATCCGCTTCACGTCGCTCGTACGCGCCATCTCGGGATTGTTCGGATCGCTCATCGCTGTCTCCGTCGTCCCACTCCGCTCAGCGCACGCCTGCGGAGAGCATCACGTTCGGGAAGAGCTCGGTCGTGCCCTGGCCGCGCAGCGCGTCCATCGCATGGACCATGTTCTCGTACTCGATCGTCGGATCCGCTCCGACGATCACCTGAGTCTCATCGGCGAACTGCGGCTCAGCCTTGACGCGCGCCACGCACGCGGTGAGCGCGGCCCAGTCGTAGCCCGTCGCGGTCTTGGGGACCGTGATCACGCGGCCGCTCGCGGTGTTCGCGCAACCCGGCGCGAGCTTGCCGCCCGACCCGGCGACGACGATGCCCTCGGGGGTCACCGTCACGCTCAGGTTGAGCGCGCTGCCCTCGGTCTGCGCCCCGCGCCCTCGACCAAGCTGCGGAAGCTGCGCCTCGATCTCGGCGATCGCGAGGACCGCCTGCGTCGTGGCGAGCAGGAACATGATGATGTTCATGACGATGTCGAGGAACGGGACGATGTTGAGCTCGCCCGCGGCCTCCGACGGATCGAGGTCGTGTACGGTCGTCTTCTTCCGTATGTACGACCGCTGCGAACCGGTCAGCTTGCGCGCCATGGGACCTCCGACCGCTGCACCCCGCGATTGTTCCACCCGGCGCCGAGCACGCAGACGTTCTGCGCAGCCCGACGCTGTAGCTCGCCGCGGGGAGCGGCGATCACTCGGGGCGGCCCTTGAGGGTCAGCAGGTTCTCGAGCTTCATGACCGACTTCTCGAGCTCGGACTTGTGCTTCTTCGCCATGCCGTGAAGGATCAGGTGGAAGAACATGCACGTCACGGCGATGCCGAGACCGAGCGCCGTGTTCCACATGGCTTCCGAGATGCCCTTCGAGAGCAGCACCGACTTCTGGTCGGGCGACGCGAAGGCGACGGCGGCGAACGACTTGATCAGACCGGAGATCGTTCCGAGCAGACCGATGAGGGTCGCGATGTTCGCGAGCGACCAGAGCGAGCCGATGCGCTTCTCGAGCTCGGGGACCACCTCGGCGAGGCGCTCCTCCATCGAGGCGATCACAGCGTCTTCACCGCGGTTCACCTGCGTGAGACCCGCCTTGACGACCTGCAAAAGCGGCAGCGGGGCCGCCTCGCAGAGCTTGATCGCGCGGTCGATGTTGCCGGCCTGAACGAGCTTGCGCACCTGCGCCATGAACTCGGGCGCGTTCACTCGATAGCGGGTCAGGATGAAGACGAACCGCTCGACGACGATACCCAACACGAACGCGAGCACGGCGACGTTGATGAAAGAGAACGGTGCGCCGTCCGAAAGAGCTTTCCAGATAGTGTCCATCGCCGAGATCCTTTCGATCGTCCTCTCGTGTGACCGTGAGCCCTGCCCAGCATTTTGCTGGTCTGCGTCCGCGAGCCCTGCCCAGCAGCTTTTGCTGGCCTGCGTCCGTGGAGTCGGGGCGACACGGATAGCACACACCGAATACGCCCTTCGCGGCTCTTGTAGAGCAGCTACCCGGCGTGTCCCCCGCCACCGCAAACAGTAGACCATGCCCGACGGGCTGGCGGGAAACGAACGGGACGCTATCCCAGCGCTCCGCGCGTTGTCAACGGACGAATGCGAGTAGATCGATCATCCGCCCCGCCGGGAACTCGGAGCCGTCCACGGCGTCTGAAGGTCTTGCCGACGCGAGCGGGGTCGGAGGTGGCCTGGCGGAGGTCAGCGGAGGTCGGCGGATGGGCCCCCGAGGACCGCGCCGCGCGGGTCGTCGAGCGCACGAGCGCAGATCGATGTTGACACCCCGGGTGACCTGGGTAGGATGGCTCCGCTTCGAGCGGCCGCCAATTGCGAGCAATCACGATCGATTTCAAGCAGTTCGCTGGGTCCAGACGGAATAACGGTTCTCTGGGCTCGGATTAGGCAGCAGTTCGATAGTCGGCGGTCCGCCAAGAGCGGTCGTCGCTAGTGATAACGGGAGCTTCGTGGGGGTCGCCGGTGACTCGCCACGCGGTATCGCGAGGAGGATGGAGATCGATGTCGACGATTTTCAAGCATTTCGAAGAGGGTGGCTTTGGTATGTACCCCATCCTGTTCTGGCAGGTCATCGCGATCGGTGTGATCATCGAGCGCTCGATCTATCTCTACAAGTCGTCGATCAACAAGGACGTCTTCCTCGCGACCATGCAGAAGTGCATCCTCGCGGGTGATGTCGGCCGCGCGATCAAGCTCTGCTCGGCGGCGAACGCGCCCCTGGCCCGGATCGTCAAGGCGGGGCTCATGCGCGTCAACCGCCCGGACAACGAGGTCCAGGCGGCCATGGACGAGTCCGCGCTCCGCGAGCTCCCCAAGATCGAGCACCGCACGGGCTACCTCGCCCTCCTCGCCAACCTCGCGATGCTCTCGGGCCTGTTCGGCACCGTGACGGGCCTCATCGGCGCGTTCGGCGCGGTCGCGAACGCGGACGCCGCGTCCAAGGCGACCATGCTCGCGAAGGGCATCTCGGAGGCCATGAACTGCACGGCCTTCGGTCTCCTCGCCGCGATCATCGCGCTCATCGGCTTCGCGCTGCTCAACGGCAAGACGCAGGGCCTCGTCGACGACATCAACGGCGCGACCGTCGAAGTGATGAACCTCGTCGTCAACAACCGCTCGAAGGTCAACGTCTCCGGCCTCCAGCAGGGCTGAGCGAACCCTACCCGCCCGGAGGTCGTGAGACCGCGGGCGGGTGGATGGTTCCTCGCTTCGCTCGGTAGGCTCGAGTTTCGGTCAGCAGTCGCAGTCTTTCGCTCAGTGTTCCCGGACCGCGCGGGCGGTCGCAAGATAGGAGTGCGTCAGCATGGGTGGCATCAGCGTCGGCGGTCACGGCGGGAAGAAGTCTCTCGACTCGGAGATTCCGCTCGTCCCTTTCATCGACCTTCTCCTCTGCTGCGTCATGTTCCTGCTCGTCACGGCGGTGTGGAACCAGTTGGCGCGCCTCAACGCGAACCAGCAGTCCCCCGGTCAGCCGAACGTCGATACCCCGCCGCCTCAGACCCCGCAGATCAAGCTGATCCTGCAGGTGACGAGCACGGGCTTCGTCCTCGCGTCGACGGCGGGCGATCGCACGGAGATCCCGAAGGCGGGCACGACGTTCGATCTCGAGGAGCTCCGCAACAAGCTGCAGGAGCGTCATCGCATGGAGCCGAACCGCCGCGACATCACCGTCGCCCCGGAAGACGGCGTGCAGTACAAGGACGTGATCGCCGCGATGGATATCGTCGTCGGCGAGGGCTACCCGGACATGAACCTCTCGGACGGCGCCAGCATGTGATGGACGCGCTCGCGTCCTCGCTTCGCCTCGATTTCTGCTGACCTGTCGACAGCCTCTAGGAGCCACCAGTGCCCATCGGTAAACCCGGCAAAGTTCTGCTCACGCGCGTCCCGCTCAAGTTCGTCGCGAAGCGCGTCGGCGGCGCGAACCACAAGTCCCTGGACGCGTCGATCCCGCTCGTCCCCTTCATCGACTTCCTGATCACGCTCGTCGTCTTCCTCCTGACGTCGTTCAGCGCGTCGGGTGAGCTGCTCGCGCAGCAGGCGAACCTCAAAATGCCCGACGCGCACAACGTCGTGGACCTCGAGATCGCGCCGATCATCGCGATCAACCCGCAGGTGATGACGCTCGACGGTCGCCGCATGGGCGACACGAACAGCCTCGCCGCGAACCCGCAGCTCGAGCGCATCGAGCAGCTCGTGCAGGACCTCGAGACGCTCAAGCGCAACTGGGCGATCCTCCACCCGTCCCAGCCCTTCCCGGCGACCGTCGTGATCCAGGCGGACCAGGCGATCGACTTCCGCGTGATCAAGAAGGCGATGTTCTCGGCGGCGCAAGCCGGTTACTCGAACATCAGCTTCGCGGTCAATCGGCGCGGCGGCAGCTGAGTCGGTCGGAAGGGCCGTCCGCGAAAGCGACCCGAAAAGGTCGTGTCGAGAGAAAGCCCTGCGGGAACGCGGGGCTTTTTCTTTTGTCTGCTTCACAATGCGGCCGACCATGAGCGACCTCGACCCAAGCGACGACACGAGCGAGCGCAGCGACTCCGGCGAGACGCCTCCGAGCGAGGGGGCAGCGCCTGAGGGCGCTCCGCTCGAGGCCGCGGCGTCGGAGGCCGCGCAAGTGGAGAGCGGCAAGCTCGAGCCCGCGCGTCCGCACACCGACGACGAGGAGCGCGAGTTCGCCCACCGTCTGCCGTGGAAGTGGCTCGTGAGCGTGGCGCTCCTGATCACGCTGGTGGTGGGCGGCTACCGCTACAAGCAGAGCGTCGAAGCAGACGCGCTGCGGGCTCAGATCCTGCGCGTGAACAGCGGGGAGCTCGCGCAGATCGGCGGGCGCTTCACGACGTTCCTGACGAAGCTCGAGGGGCTCGTGACGACCGAGGCGCGGCGCAGTGAGCCCGAGCGCTTCGTCGATCCGCGGCTGCGGCTGTCGTCGCTCGGGCGCGGACAAGGGCTCTACCTGCGGGTGAGGGCCGCGGACGCGACCGACCCAGACAAGCTCGCGCGGGCTGCCCTGGGGATGGAGGGCGACGCGATCACGCGCTGCCTCGGGATCGCGCCGGCGTCGGCGCGCAGCCTGTACGCGCTGAAGGGCTTTCTGGGGCCGGACCTCGTCGAGCGGGCGAACGCGACGACCGATGTGATGGGGCTGCGCGTGATCGACGATGAGCTTCGGCGCCGGATGGTGCGCGATCTGCCGCCGGTCTCGAACCTGCTGCAGAGCGACTGGTTCCTGCTCGTGCTGCAGCGTGGGGACACGCGGCGCGATCATCCGGTCGACGTGTACCTCTGGGATCTGCACACGAACCAGCGGTTGCTCTCCGTGCGCACGCAGCCCAACGGGATGCTCGTGCCGGTGCGCATCGAGCTGCCCGGGGTCGCGGCAGGCCCTCGGCTGCCGCAGAACCTGCGCTCGGGAGGCGCGACCGACTGCTCGATCGCGGCGCAGGTGAAGGAGCTGACCGGCGAGCCGGTGACGACCTTCGGCGCGAGCGTGGGGGCGTTTGCCCCGGCAGAGCCCGCCGACGGTGGCGTCGGTGACGGCGAAGCGCCGCACACCGCGGGGGATGCGGCGGCGAGCGAGGCGGCGGACGCAGGAGGAGCGCGATGACGCTGGAGACGATGCTGGCGGGCGCGCAGCCCGATATGCGAGCGATCTCGACGTACCTCGACGGGCTCGCGTCGAGCGCGCGCATCGCCGAGACGCAGGGGCTCTCGGCGCGGGCTCAGGCGAAGCTCTTCGAGGCGGCGCGCGGCTTTCGAGCGATTGGGCTCATGGACCTCGTGCCGGAGGACGCGCCGCCGCTGAGCGAGGTGCCGCACTTCGGGCGCAATTCGCTGCTCGCGTTCACGCGCTTCGCCAAGGTGTTCTGTCGGCCGGACGGGGACGTGAAGGGCGAGCTCTGGGGCTACAACCGCAACCCGCTCGCGCTGATCGAGACCGTCGTCGGGCCGGGCTACTACGTCGCGTATCCGCACACGACGGCGGGCGAGGTGCTGGTCGACTACCTGCGCACGCCGCCCCGCAAGCCCGCGCACTGGCCGGCGATCCTGCCGAACTCCGCGCGCCTCTCGCGCGTGGTCTACAACGGCACGCAGGACGTGCTCCGCGGGGTGTCGGCGCACGTCACGATCGGGCGTGCGATGCGCGCCGGCAAGGACATGGACAACTGGTTCGTGCTCTGTCGCGCCTGACGCCTGCGGCCGGACGTTGGCGCCGGGCGCCAATCCAGGTCAAACCAGAGCGGCAGCCGTGAAGAAAGTCCTCAAGGAGACGCTGCGAGTGCTTGCGCTGGGGTGTGCGCTCGGCGTTGCGCACGGCGTCATGCGCGGCTGGCCGGAGCTGCCCGTGCAGGCAGCGGCGGCGGCAACGAGCTGTGGCAGCCCGATCGCCGCTCAGCCGCGCGTCGCGTGGATCCGCTGCGCGGCGGCGCGCCCGCTGACGAGCGACGCGAGCGTCACCTTCGTCGACGCCCGCTCCCGCGACGAGTTCCTCGCGGGGCACGTCACCGACGCGCTCTCGGCGCCCATCGAGGAGACCGGCGTCGTCGGCCCGGCCGTCGTGGAGGCGCTGCGCGGCGCGCGGGTCGTCATCGCGTACTGCGACACCACGAGCGGCTGTGCGCGTTCGACGCGGCTCGCGGGGCTGCTCGCGGGCGCGGGGCTACGCGACGTGCGCGTGCTCGAGGGCGGGATGCCCGCGTGGCTCGAGAACGGCTACCCGGCGGAGGCTGGCCCATGACCCAGTGGCTCGAGACACGGAACGGGCGGCTGCTCGTGGTGCTCGCGCGCTTCGTCGTGGGCGGCGTGTTCATCTTCGCCGCCGTGCCGAAGATCGCCGACCCGCACGCGTTCGCGGTCGCCGTCAGCAACTACCATCTGGTCCCGGACCTCGTCTCGCGCGTCACTGGCGCTGTGCTGCCACCGCTCGAGCTGTTGATGGGCGTGGCGCTCGTCACGGGCGTGCAGGCGCGCGGCGCCGCCGTCGTCTCCGTGGGGCTGCTGGTCTTCTTCGCGGTCGCGCTGACGCGCGCGATGCTGCTCGACATCAACGTCGACTGCGGCTGCTTCGGCTCCGCGGCGAGGGCGAAGATCGGCTGGGACAGCGTGGCGCGCAACACCGTGCTCTCAGGGCTCGGCGCGCTCGTCGTCCGCTCGCCAGATGTACGCCTGCGCGGGCTCTTCAAGCCGAAGAGCTAGGCCGCGCGGCGAGTCCGGCGACGAGCCCCTACGACGCCTGTGAGGGCCAAGAGGGCGGCGCAGACCAACGCCGACGTCGAGGTGCCGGCGCCGACGGCGCTGCAGCCGCAGCCCTCGTCGACGGTGCCGCAGATCAGCGTCACGCCGCCGCGCGGAGTGTCGTTGCAGGCCACGCCGTCGAAGTGCCCGGGCGGGTAGACGGTGCAGAAGCCCTCGATGTCGTCAGGCTTGAGCGTGCGCTTGCCGACCTCGCCCACCGGC
>CAIUAC010000277.1 GCA_903896985.1 uncultured Sandaracinus sp. | reverse complement strand
TGCTAGCAGCCGACGCCCCAGGCACCCCGCGGAGCGCAGACCCGAGGAATACTCCTGTATTTCGCAGGGTCTGCGTGAGGACGTAAGCCGCTATCGGGCGTTTTTCGACGGCTCTTCAGCGCGCGTCGGAGAGGCTCCGCAATAGGCTCCGCGGGCGCCCCTCGGTGGCGAGCTCGACGATGATTTCGTAGAGGGGCGTCGTGCCGTCCGGCAGCTGAACGACGCGCGCGCGGGGCGCGACGAAGGTGCTCGTGGCGCTGACGAGCGAGGTCGTCTCGACGATGCGCCCGTCTTGGAGCTCGAGGAGCGTGCCGGGCGGGAACCTGCCGAAGCGGTTGATGAGGAGCTGCAGCAGCGCGGGGTCGTAGCGGGTGCCGCCATACGGCACCATCGCGGCGAGGGCCTCGGCGGGGGAGAGCCCGCCGCCTTCAGGGCGCGAGTAGTTGTCGTAGTCCTCGGCGATGCGGAGGATTCGGCCGAACAGCGAAGGTCTGCCGCGAGCGTCGTCGAAGTCGCGGTGATGATGGAGCGCGGCGAGGACGCGGCGGATCTTCGCCTCGTGGAAGCCGCGACGCAGCGCGAGCACGCGCGCGCCTTGGAAAGGATGAGCGTCGAGGTGCGACAGCTCGCCGGTCGCGTCGGAGTCGGCCGCGTAGCCGACGTCGTGCAGCACCGCGGCGACGCCGAGGTCTTGGAGCACGGACTCCGGCAGGCCCGCGGCTTGGCCGAGCGTCAGCGCGACGAGGTTCACGCGCATCGCGTGCGCGACGTGCGGAGGCGCGCCCTCGAGCTTGCGCCAGACCTCGTCGTCCTCGGGGCCGAGCGCGAGGATCTCCGTCACCATGCGGCGCAGCGCGAGGGCGTTGGTCAGGTGCCCGGCCGCGGCGTTCCGCCACATCTGCCCGACCGTCTCGCCCGCGCGCTCGAAGACCTCGTGCGTCTCCTGCGCGCTCGACTCCTTGCCGCTGCGCTCGCCGACCTTGGGGAAGCGGTTGATCCCGCCGAGATCGAGGTCTTTGACGCCGTGCTGGTCGAGAAAGCGCATGAGCGCGGCGCGCGGCGACTCGGGCTCCGGCGCGAGAGAGAGCGCGGCGATCAGCGCGCGGACGGCTTCGTCCGTCGGCCTCGCGTGAAACGTGACGCCGCCGACGTTGTTCTTCGAGAGCTCCGCGCCGAGCTCGCCGGGCTTGCCCGTCTTCTCGCCGAAGCGGACCCGCACGTCGTTGACGTAGACCTGATCCTGCACGCAGACGAGCGTGACCGGACCGAGCAGATCCGCGAGCCGCCCGACGCAGCTCGCGAGCTCGCCCGCGGGCCCGTCGAAGGCCTTGTTGTCGGCGCCGTAGAAGCGGCTCATGCGGAGCAGGCCGTAGAGCAGCGTCGCGAGCTGCTCGCCGCGCTCGCGGACCTCCTGCGCGAGCTCGCGATCTTCACCGACCTGCGCGCGCTCGATCGCGGACGCGAGCCGATCTTGAACGGTGCGCTCGGGGTCCACCGCGGAGGGCGGACGCACCGACACAGGCGGCGGAAACGAGGCGCTGTCGAGGCGCGCGGGGCGACGCTCATCCATCGTTCGACCCTCCGGCTCGGCGAGCGAGCACCTCGTGCGTGTGCACGGCGAGCTCGTCGTGCGCGCGGGTCGCGACCTCGGCGAGGAGCGCGTCGGCCTCCGCGCCGGCGATCAGCTCGAGCCCCGACACGGCGACCCACGCGAGCATTCGGTGCGCCGGGGTCTCTTTCGCGAGCCGCGACACGAAGCCGCGCAGCCCGCGGGCGGGGCGCGCCCACTCCTCGAACAGCGGCAGCGCGTCCTCGCTCGACGCCCGAGCGAGCGCGCGGCCGAGCGCCGAGGCCTCCGTCGGGGAGAGCGTCGCCGCGGTCGTCCTGACGTGCTCGGCGATCGGCGACACGGCGCGCGGCCCGCCGCGCTGCATCAGGCGCTGAGCGGCGCGGATGCGCACCTCCTCGTGCGTCGAGGCCATCAGCTTTTGCAGGCCGCGGGCGAGGCGCACGTTCGCGGGAGCGCGCCCGACCGTCTCGACGAGCTCGAGCTGAAACGCGGCGTCCGGGTGCTCGACGAGGGCGAACGCGGCGTCGAGGCAGCGCTCCGGCGCCACGCGACCGAGGATCGTGAAGAGCTCCCGCGCGAGAGGCGGCGCGGAGGTCGGCAAGCGCTCGATCAGCACCTCGGGGTGCGCCTGCGCGGCGCGCTCGATCAGGCCGACCAGCGTGATGCGGCGCAGGCCCTCGGCGCCCGCCGAGAGCAGCTCGAGGGCGTGCGAGAGGTGGTCGCCGGGGAGCGCCTCGACCATCGCGAAGAACGCCGCCGGCGCCTCGGCGCCGCGCTCGGGCAGCGCCCGCAGGAGCCGCTCGAAGGCCTTGTCGTCGCCGAGCATCGGCAGCGTCCGCCGCTCGCCCGTCGTGCCCGCGTCGAACGCCCGCGCGTAGAGGTCGGCGAGCTTCTCGACCTGATCGAGGCGGCGGGCGACGAAGAGATACTCCTGCACCTCCTCGACGAACGGCACGAGCTCGTCGCGGAGCCCGGCGTCGCCGAGCGCACGCGCGAGCTCGAGCATCTCTGCGACGGCGCGCACCGCCTGCTCAGGCATCGCGTCGGGGCCCTCCTCCGCTGGGAGCGCGGCGAGCGGGGCGAGGTCGACCGCGCACGGGAGCACCTTCGCGTTCGCGCCTGGAGCGGGCAGCGGCAGGTCCCAGTCGGCGGGGAGCTGATCGGCCGGGCGCTGCGCGGCGGCCTTGCGCTGCGTGCCCGCCTCGGGGTGCTCCTCGTCGGGCATGTAGCCCTCGACGGCCTCGATCGCGATGTGCTTGAAGTCCGCCTTGCGCAGCAGCGTGATGAGGTCGTCCTCTTGCTGCCGCACTCCGGTGCAGCGAATGCTGAGCACCTCGAGCAGAGAGACCATCTCCGACCAGTCGACGCCCGGCGCGAAGTGCAGCTTGCGCACGCCATCCCGGAACAGGCGGAACGACAGCGAGCGCTCGCGGTCCATCTCCTTGTAGACGGACTCCTCGCCGAGGTGGAGCTCGAACGGATAGATGTCCACCGTCAGCGGCGCGCGGCGCATCAGCCCGACGGTCTTGTCGCGGAAGTCCGCGATCAGGCGCTTCACAGCCTCGTTCTGCGCGTCGTAGAGCGAGAAGCTCCGCGCCGCGCGAGAGAGGCTCTGGAGCGCGCTCGCAACGTCGGTCGCGGCTGGCGAGAGCGCATGCGGCGGAACGCTCGGCGCGCCCGGCGGAACGCTCGGCGCGCCCGGCGGAACGCTCGGCGCGCCCGGCGGTGTAGACAAGCGCGGTGGCCTAGAAGGATCCTCGAGGTCGACCATGACAGCGAGCATCGTCGCAGACAGCGGCGACGGGGGGAAGGTGTACGCGCAAGTCGCTGGTCGGCGCGCGCCCGGAGGTCGTCACTCCGAAGGGGGCGAGTGGAAGCGGATGCAATTTCGCCCCGCGTCCTTGGCCTCGTACATCGCGGCGTCCGCCCACTTGAGGAGTTCGTCCTCCGTCGCCGTGCGACCGAGGAAGGTCGCGACACCGATGCTCGCCGTGCAGTGATGCACGACGGTGTCGTCGCCGTGCTCTCCGCGGCGCGCGGCGAGCACATAAGGCTCCGCGAGCGCGAGGCCAATCTTCTTCGCGACGACCGCGGCGTTCGCTCGGGCAGCGGAGTCGTCCTCGGCCAGCCGATTGAGCAGCACCACGAACTCGTCTCCACCGAACCGCGCCACGGTGTCCGACTCGCGCACGCACGCGGTCAGTCGGCGCGCCGCTTCGACGAGCAAGCGGTCGCCGACCTCATGCCCCTGGGTGTCGTTGAGGGACTTGAAGTTGTCGAGATCGAGGAAGACCAGCGCCCCGTGCCGACCGCTCCGCTCGCTCGCGCCGAGCGCCTGCCGCAGGCGGTCGTCGAGGAGGCGCCGGTTCGCCAGCTCCGTCAGCGGATCGAAGAACGCGAGGCGGTGAACCTGATCCTGCATGCTCTTGCGCTCGGTGATCTCGCGCGTGATGCCGTGATAGCCGGTGATGGTGCCGTAGGCGTCGCGCTCGGGCTTCGACTGCACCTCCGCCCACAGCAACCGACCGTCCTTGCAGCGGTGCTCTGCCTCGAAGTTGAGCGTCGTCATCGGCGCTCCGTTCCGCTCAGCGACCTTCCCCTGCGCCATCAAGCGCTTCACGGTCGCGATGCCCTCGTCGGTGAACATCTCGAAGACGTGGTGACCGACGACCTCGTCCGGCCGAAAGCCGCGCAGGCGCTCGTCGACCGGGCTGATGTAGGTGATGCGCAGATCTCGGTCGGCCTTCCACACGACATCCGAGACGTCCTCGGTGAGCAGGCGATAGAGCGCCTCGCTCTCCCGGAGCTGCGCCGCGGCGAGGCGGTGCTCGGCCGCGAGGCGCGCGAGCTCTTCGTTGCTCTGCCGCAGGTTGTCGTTGGCCTCGGACAGCCGGATCGTGCGCTCGGCGCTCAGCGCCTCGAGCGTCTGATGGCGCTCGGCGAGCGCGCTGAGCGGATAGACCTCGCCCTCACGCGCCTGGTGGTACGGGACCGAGATGCTGCTGTGCACGATCTTCCAGCCCTCGGCCTCCTTGCGGAAGATCAGCACCAAGCGCGCCGTCTCGCGCGACAGGAAGTGGTCGGCGACGGGCAGGTGAATGGTGAAGAACGTCGTGGCGACTGCGACCGTGTCCGAGAGCGCTTGGAGGCTCAGATCCTTCAGCTCCAGCCGCAGCGGTTCTCGAATCTGGGCGAAGTCCTGCCGCGTGATCGCGACCCACTCCGTCTTGTCTTTGACGAGGACGTTGCCGCCGCCCGTGAAGCCGGAGAAGTCGTCGCTGAAGTAGCTGATCAAGCGCTCGTCGCGGGACGCATATCGCTGGAGGTAATCCTCGAGGAGCGTCCGAAGATGCTGCGTGTCGCCCGCGTCCATGGGGAAAAGGTCCTCGCTGAGAGAGAGCGGCGGCGCGCGCTGGACGCGCCTGCGGCTCGAGTCGACGCGCGACGGTGGGGGCCAAGTCCGAAAAAGTCAAAGTGGAGAGTGCCCTCTGCGATTCCCGCTCAGGGACCACCGCGCGGCGCGTGCGGGGCAGCCGAACGCCGCGCTTGTCGGCGCGTCCCGGGTGCGGCAGCCTCCGCGAGTGCGGCGGCGGGGTGCGGCGCAGCGGTCGGCGCGACCGGAGAGGCCGTTTCGTATGTTCACTCGTATTCACACCGAGCGCGTAGTCCGGAGTCCGAGGTCCCTCGCGCGGATCCTCGCGTCGCCGTGGTCAATCGGCGTCGCGGCGCTGATCGTCACGCTCTCGCTCGCGCTCCCGGTCGCGGGCGTCGACCTGCCGCTCTGCTGGTTCAAGGCGCTCACGGGGCTGCCGTGCGTCGGCTGCGGGCTGACGCGCAGCGTCACCGCCCTCGCGCAGCTGCGACTCGCGGAGGCCGTCCACTTCCATCCGTTCGGCCCGCTCGTGTACGCCCTCGCCGCGCTCCTCGTGGGGCAGCTCGCGCTCGGCCGCAGGCGGCGCGTGCGGGTCGCGCGGTTTCTCCTCCGGCACGACGCCCGACTCAGGCTGGCGTACTTCGGCCTCGTCGGGGCGTTTCTCACCTTCGGAGTCGCGCGCCTCGTCGTCGCGCTCCTCGAACCGTCGCTGACCGCCTATCTCTGACTCGCTCGCTCACTCCATCCCTCACCCGGAGCACACACCATGGGACTCGCGCTCTTCCTCGTCGGGCTGGCCTTCGCGCTCGTCGGCTTTCTCTGCAACCTGATCATCCTGATCGACGCGTTCCGCTCGAGCGTCGGCGAAGGCTTCCTGTGCCTTTGCATCCCGTGCTTCATCGTCTTCTACATGTTCACGAAGTTCGAGCATCCGCAGAAGACGCTGATCATCGCGGGCGCGCTCGTCGGCAGCGGGATCGGCAACGTGCTCATGCGCACGTCGGGCTTCGGGCAGACGCACTCGTTCGGGGGCCGCGGCTTCTAGCGACGGGGCTCTCGACGAGGCGGCTCAGAGCGGTCGCGGGAACACGATCTGCAACGGAACCGCGATGCGCGCGGCCCACGATGACGCGTCGTGGCTCGCGCCGGTGAACGCGAGCACGTCGAGGTCGTGGCCGGGCTCGTAGCAGCGCGCGACCAGCGCCCGATACATCGCGCGCGTGTGGTGCATCCCGTCGCGTGTGCCGCCCTCGACCTCGTGCTCGGACGCGGCCGCGCCTGAGTCGAGGTAGAGGCGCGGGAGCGGCGCGGGGCAAACACCGCGCGACACCTGCCGGAGGGCCCAGCGGTCCGCCCACCAGAAGGACGGCGAGAGGCACATCGCCGCGCCGAACACGTCGGGGCGAGTCCACGCCGCATAGAACGAGAAGAGCCCGCCCATCGACGAGCCGAGGAGCGCGGTCGACTCGCGCTCGGGGCGAGTGCGCAGCTCGCGGTCGATCGCGGGCTTGAGGACGTCGACGAGCGCGGCGAGGTGCGCCGCCGCCTGCCCGCCGCCGTGCTCGTCGTCCGGCACCGGGCCGAGGCGCTCGAGGCGCCGCTCGCTGGTGTCGACGGAGACCACGATCAGCTCCTCGAGCGCGCGCACGTCCCAGAGCGCGTCGAGCACGCGGTCGAGGTTCCAGAGCCCATGCGGATCGGCCCCGTCGCTCCAGAGGGCCTGTCCGTCCTGCGCGTAGATCACCGGGTAGCGCAGGCTCGGCTGCTCGCCGTAGCTCGGCGGGAGCATCACGCGGTAGCGGAGCGCCTCGGCGCCCGGCACCTCGAGCGTGCGCTCCTCGCGGAGCTGGCCATCGGGGCTGTCGAACGCGGGGTGAAGCGAGCGTGTCTCGCCGGCGCCGAGCACGAGGTTGACGCCGACCATCCACGCGCCATCGCTGCGCACGAGCTTCGCCTCGACGCACTCGCCGTGCGGCACCGCGACGTGAAAGGTGCTCACGTCGCCCTCGACGCTGACGGGCGCTTCGTCGGTCTTCCAGCCGAGCGGCGTCGTGCTGGTGCGCAACACGAGCGCTCCGCGGGCGCGCGGGTAGTGCGCGACGAGCGTGGCGCGGGGCTCGGGCGGCGGGTCGGTCTTCATCGGCGCGAGCGTACTCCGTCGAGCGCGCGGCTCGAGCATGGGATTCGCGCGAGTCGGCAGTTGGGTTTCGCCGCGCTCGAGCGTGGATACGCCTTTGACTTCGAGGACGGCTTCCCCGATCGTCGGCGCGTGTCTCGACCCGCGCTCATGGTCCGTCGGGGGCTCACGCTCCTGGCCTCTCTCGTCGCAGCGCAGGCTTGGTCTGCGGGCTTCAGCCCGACGCCCGCGGAGGGGCAATACGAGGCGCCCCCGGTGATGCCCGCGGCGGAGGTCCGCGCGAGGCTCGCGGCGGCCGAAGCGCTCCTCACGCGAGCGGACGCGCAGGGCGCGCTCGCGGCGTACGACGCGCTCGAGCGGCAGCTCTACGAATCGGACCAGGGGGAGGTCACCCACTCCTTCGCGTGTCGGCAAGGGGTGGCGCGCCTGCGCGCGGCTCCCCTCGACGAGGCCATGGTGGCGGTCGTCAAGGAGTTCGGCACCGGGCTCGCCGTGCAGACGACCGACGCGGGGCGCGCGACGTGCGCGAGCGCCGCGGGTCTCGCGCTCGCCGACGCCGCGACGCGCGCGGCGCAGGGCATCGCCGCTGGTGCGCCGACGGCGGCGACCCGCGAGCGACTCGCCGTGATCGACGACGCG
>CAIUAC010000276.1 GCA_903896985.1 uncultured Sandaracinus sp. | reverse complement strand
GCCGCCATCGACTCGACGTCGTGCACCTTGTCGAGCCCGCTGAGCTTGATGCCAAACTGATCGAGATACGCGCGCTCGAGCCCCGCGATGTCCCAATCCTCGTAGTGCTTCTTCGGCGGACACGTGCGCTCGACGAGCACGCCGACGATCTCGTCGATCAGATCGAGCAAGCGCTCGCGCTGCTCCGTCAGCGAGAACGGCACCGCCTCCTCGAGGAGCGTGAGCGCCTCGCGCGGGTCCGTCGCGACCTTCTTCAGGTCCGCGCGATACCCGAACTCGCGATAGACGACCTGCTCGAGCCAATCGAACGCGACCTGCTGCGGCTTCTCGCCGTTGGTCAGCCGACCGCTGAGGATGTCCTCGAGGCTCGTCTGCATGACGAGCTCGCGCACCTTGGCGACCTCGTCCTGCGGCGCGCCCTGCGGCGGCTGCACGAGCGAGAGCTTCACCATCTCGGTGAGCGGCTTCTCCACGAGCGCGCGCAGGCGCTCGTCCGTCTTCTCGACGATCATCGTGGGCTGCGCGCCCTTCTTCGCCTTCTCCTCGGTCGGCAGCGCGCGATACTGCCCCTCGAGCACCTGACGACGCAGCGCATAGACGCTCTTGCGCTGCTGATTCATCACGTCGTCGTAATCGAGCAGATGCTTGCGCATGTCGAAGTTACGCTCTTCGACCTTCGTCTGCGCGTTCTCCACCGCCTTGGTCACCCAGGGGTGCTCGATCGGCACGCCCTCCTCCATGCCGAGGCGGTCCATCAAGCCCTGAATGCGCTCCCCCGCGAAGATACGCATGAGGTCGTCCTCGAGCGACAGGAAGAAGTGCGACGAGCCGGGATCTCCCTGACGACCCGCGCGCCCGCGCAGCTGATTGTCGATGCGGCGCGACTCGTGCCGCTCCGTGCCGAGGATGTGCAGGCCGCCCGCCTCGATGACCTCGCGCTTCTCGCGCTCGCAGATACCCTTGTATCGCTCGGTCGTCGTGAGGATCGCGGCGTCGAGATCGACCCTCAGATCGTCGGGAGTCTTGCCGAGCGCGGCATAGGCTTCCTCCGTGTATTGCGGGTCGTTGGTGACCTCGTAGCGCGCGAGCATCTCGGGGTTGCCGCCGAGCAAGATGTCGGTGCCTCGACCGGCCATGTTCGTCGCGACGGTGACGGAGCCCTTTCGCCCCGCCTGCGCGACGACGTACGCCTCCCGCTCGTGCTGCTTCGCGTTGAGGACGTGGTGCGAGATCCCGCTGCGCTCGAGCATGCGGTGGAGCGCGTCCGACTTCTCGACGCTGGTCGTGCCGACGAGCACCGGCTGCCCGTGCTCGTTGCAGTCCTTGATCTCCTCGACGACCGCGTTGAACTTCTCGCGCTCGGTCTTGTAGACGAGGTCGTGATCGTCTTTTCGAGAGATCGGAGTGTTGGTCGGGATGACCTGCACTTCGAGGTTGTAGATCTTGTGGAACTCGCCCGCTTCGGTGTCGGCGGTGCCGGTCATGCCGGCGAGCTTCTTGTAGAGTCGGAAGAGGTTCTGGAAGGAGATCGTGGCGAGCGTGCGATTCTCGTCCTGAATCGGCACTTGCTCCTTCGCCTCGACCGCCTGATGCAGACCGTCCGACCAACGCCGACCCGCGAGCGCGCGGCCCGTGAACTCGTCGATGATGATGATCTTGCCGGTGTCAGTCACCATGTAGTGCTGATCGCGCTTGTAGAGCGCGTGAGCGCGCAGGGACTGATTGAGGATGTGCAGCGACTCGAGGTTGACAGGGTCAAACAGGTTCTCGACCTGCGAAATCCCACGCTCGCGCAGGAGCTTCTGCGCGCGGATGATGCCGTCTTCGGTCAGCTGCGCAGAGTGGTTCTTCTCGTCGACGTTGAAGTGCTCGTCCTTGCGGAGGCGCGGGATCAGCTCGTTGATGCGCGCGTATTTGTCGCTCGCGCTCTCGCCGGGACCGGAGATGATCAGCGGGGTGCGGGCCTCGTCGATCAGGATCGAGTCCACCTCGTCGACGATCGCGAAGTTCAGCTCGCGCTGCGCGTAGTCGAAGATGCTGAACTTCATGTTGTCGCGCAGATAATCGAAGCCGAACTCGTTGTTCTGGCCGTAGGTGATGTCGCAGCGATAGGCGCGCTTCTTCGCGCCGTCGCCCTGCGAGTGCACCACGACGCCGGTCGACAGGCCGAGCCAGCCGTAGAGGCGCCCCATCCACTCGGCGTCGCGGGTCGCGAGGTAGTCGTTGACCGTGACGACCTGCACGCCCTTGCCCTCGAGCCCGTTGAGGTAGCAGGGCAGCGTCGCGACGAGGGTCTTGCCTTCGCCGGTCTTCATCTCGGCGATGCGCCCCTGATGGAGCGTCATGCCGCCGAGCAGCTGCACGTCGTAGTGCCGCATGCCGAGCACGCGACGGCTCGCCTCGCGACACGTCGCGAACGCCGGCACGAGGAGGTCGTCGAGCGTGGCGCCCTGATCGAGCTTCTCCTTGAACTCGGCGGTCTTGCCCTGCAATTGCGCGTCGGAGTACGCCTTGTACTTGCTCTCGAGCGCGTTGATCTGGTCCACCACGGGGCGCATGCGCTTGAGGTCGCGCTCATGCTTCGTCCCCATCATCTTCTTGAGAATCCAGTCGAACATCACGGCTCCGGCTGCCTCGTTCGGGCACTCGCGTGGGCGCCCTGTTGCGCAGCGGCGGCACTCTAGTTCCCCATGCGGGGACGTGCAATTGACCTGGTGGCGCGCTCACCCCACGTTCGCCGCGAGCCGCGCGAGCACGAAGGCGAGCGTCGCGAGGAACGCGAGCACGACCGCCCCCACGATCGCGAGCACGGCGAGCGTGTCCCGACGCCGGTTGGAGGCGCTCTCGGCCTCGGGGTCCCCCGCCTCGAGCAGCAGCGCGCGCGCCTCGCG
>CAIUAC010000275.1 GCA_903896985.1 uncultured Sandaracinus sp. | reverse complement strand
GCGTCCGCATCGGCGAGCGCGAGGTCGCCGCGCCCGGCGCGGAGCGCGTCGCGCCCGTGCTCGAGGCGCAGCCGAACCGCGCGCACGTGCGGCGTCCGCACCTCGTCCCAGAAGTCGCCCGCCGCGACGCGCTCGACCGGCAGCGCGAGCGCCGTCAGGGCGACGACCAGGAGCGTGAGAGACGGCGCGCGCACCGCAGATCCCTAGCGCGCCTGGCGGTCCCCGTCAGGTGGCGTCGCCGCCCCGCCTCGACGCGCGCAGGCCCCGAACCGCGGCGCGATTCTCGCCAGCGGCCCGTTCGTCCACTAGATTGCGCCCGATGAATCGCACTCTCTCGCTCTTTCTCACCATGCTCTTCCTCGCCTCCTGCGGTGGCTCTGCCCCCGCCGCCGAGGGCACCGACACCGCCGCCCCGCCGACCGCCGGCGGCGAGCACGAGGTGGACGTCGCCGCCCTCGCCGCGCGTGACTTCGACTCGCTCAGCCCCGAAGAGAAGGGCGACTTCATGGAGCACGTCGTGATGCCCGCGATGAAGCCGCTCTTTCAGCAGTTCGACGCCGAGGACTTCTCGCACTTCAGCTGCGCCACCTGCCATGGGCGCGGCGCGCGTGAGGTCAATTTCCGGATGCCGAACGGCATCGAGCCGCTCGATCCGGCGCACATGCCTGCAGAGGACGGCGAGAGCGGGCGCGCCATGCATTTCATGGAAGAGCAGGTAAAGCCGAGAATGGCGGAGCTCCTCCATCAGACCCAGTGGAGCCCGACCAACCCGCACGGCTTCGGCTGCTTCAACTGCCACGCGATGGTGACCCCGCCCGCCGCTCCGGCGGCCGGCGCTGCGGCAGCCCCCGCGCCGGCCGCCGGCGAGGACCACGACGGCGACGACGAGCACGCAGAGCACGGCGAGGCTGCCGAGCACGGCGAGGCTGCCGAGCACGCCGCGCCGCCCGCGCACGGCGGCCACGGTCGGCACCACTGAGACGAGCGCGGAGGCTCTCGCTTTGCAGCGGAGCCTCCGCGGGCTTCCCCTCCGTTGCTGCGCGAAGCGCCGCTAGGCGGCGTGCAGCGCGGGGCTGCCGAAGATCTCGCGCTCGATGGCGGCTTCGGCGACGCCGTGCGTCGTCTCCGCGTTCATGTAGTTCTGCCAGACGTGCCCTTCGCGCGTGGCAGAGCAGTACGCGTTGAACGCCGCGTTGAACACCGACATCAGCTGCGTGCCCGGCATCGGCAGCTTGAAGCCCGAGCGCTCGGAGAGCACCGTCGTCTTGCGCAGCACCGCGCCCGCGAACGAGAACGGGTCGACGCCTAGCTCGCTGAGATCCGCCTCGAGGAAGAACACGAGCGGCAAGAGCGGCAGCACCATCTTCAGGCGCGCGAGCCGCGCCCGCGGGTTCCCCCGCTCCCAGGCGGTCATGGGGAATTCCTTGAAGTAGTTGTCCGGCAGCGCCGTGTGCCGCGACTCGTCGAGGTGAAAGAGGCGCAGCACCTCGAGCCCCGGCTTGTCGCTGAACATCCCGAAGATGTTGAGCGCGACCGTCTCGACGATGACGTTCATCCCGAAGAATTTGTCGAGCCCGCGAGCCTTGAGCGCGCCCTCGAGGAGCAGGTATTCCCACGCGCTCTGCCGCGGGACCTCGACGTTGAACGCCTGGATCAGCTCGCGCAGCACGACGAAGTGCTTGGCCTCCTCCATCACCTGCATCGTGACCGCGGCCTTCGCGCCGGTGCTCTTCACCTCGGTCAGCGTCGAGGCCGAGACCATCCACGCGTAGGCCTCGCCGTGCCCGATCGCCGAGAGGATCGCGACGATCGCCTTCTTCTCGGCGAGCGTGTACTCGCGGTCGAGGAGCGCCCGAAACTCGGCGCTCGAGATGCGCGCGCGGGCGGCCTTCTCGGCGTCGCTCATGCCGCGCTCGGCCATGCCGATCAGGACCTTCTCGCCGTCCGTCGCGTCGTTGAAGGTCGACCAAGGCGCGGCCTGCTCGGCCTTCCACAGGAGGCGCAGGCTCTTGTCGTAGTGCTTCCTGCGCATCGCGTCGTTGGGGCCGCCGACGAACTCGTACGCCTCGTCGTCGTACGCGGCCGCGCGCCCGCGGAGCCCGAGCTTCGACTTGACGGCGTCGAAGGCGCGGATGGCCTTGTTCGCCGCGCGCTCGACCTCACGGTTGGCGGCCACGATGCGGGGATTGACGGGCAGCTTCTCGAATTTCATGCGGTCACCTCTCGTTCTTCCGGCGGCTGTTCGATGGCGCAGAGCGTGGCGCGGCGCTCCCCTGACTGAGCGCCATGGCAAAGAGACTGCGGAGGCCGAGCAACGCGCGGTCGATGCGCTCCGGCGGCTCGCGGAACGCGGACTCGATGCCGAGGCCGTTCAGCGTCGCCCAGATCAGATCCGCGGCGACCTCGACGCTCATCGGCAGGTGCTCGCGGTCGGGGCCGAGGATGTTCTCGATCGAGCGGATCAAGAGATCGCGCACGAATTCGCGCAGGCGCACGACGTGCTCGCGGAGCGCGGGGCTCGAGAGCGCGGCCGTCCAGAGCTCCGCCTGCACCATCAGATCGTTGCTCTCGCGGAGCGCCACGAAGAGCGCGTCGAACGCGAACAGCCCGCGCTCGACGCCGCCGTCGAGCTGCGCGACGGCCGCGGTCACCTTCGCGGCGAGGCGGTCATAGGCGCGGATATGCACCTCGACGAAGAGGTGCTCCTTCGACTCGAAGTGATAGTGCAGCAGGCTCTTCGAGACGCCGGCGCGCTGCGAGATCTCGCGCATCGACGCGCCCGAGTAGCCCGCGCTGGCGAAGCAGCCCTCCGCCGCGGCGAGGATCACGGCGACCTGCCCGTTGTCCGCGGAGGTGCGTCGGAAGGGCGCCGAGAGCGGACGCGGGGGCGAGGATTCGATCATGGGTGCGGTGGCCTCGTGAGCGGTTCGGCGTGCCGTCCAGCCTGACCGTCTAGCTAGACTGGCCGGCCGGTCAGGGATGTAGGGTGCGCCGCGCGAGGCGTCAAGGGGCGCTGTTGACTCGCAGGGGGCTGATCCGGCACTTTCGCGCCGCCGAGAGCCTGCAATTCGCGGACTCCGTGCACGACGGGGATAAATGCAGAATCAAGGACCTTGGACGCCGGGTGGGGCCGCGCCTCAGCAGACGCAGCCGCAGATGCCGCAGCAACCGCCGAAGAAGAAGTCGAAGCTGGGCCTCATCATCGGCTGCGTGGGGTGTCTCGGGCTCCTCGTGATCGTGATGTGCGGCGGCGGCGGCGCCGTCTACTGGCACGATGAGATCGCGACCAAGCAGTTCGGCGAGGTCGTCGCCGAGACGCCGGTCCAGGCGGGTGGGCGCTTCACGCTCAGCTTCCCCGCGGAGGGGCTCGAGTCCTATTACCTGTGGCTCGAGGTCAGCGGTCCCCTCGTCTCGACGCAGGCTGGCCCGGGCGGGTTCGGAGTCGCCGGGCGGATCGACTCTGAGGGGATGTCGGTCGGCCCGATCAACTTCCATTGCACGAGCCCGACGGGCGGTGACTTCATCGCCCTGGGCGGCGATCCGGACACGTGCCACAGCGGCTTCGATGCGGTGGGTTCGCGTGGGCTCTCGGACGATAGCGATGAGCGCGTCCGGCCCGTCAGCACCGACGGCACGAACCTGCACGCGTGGCTGCTCGTCAGCCGCCGCCTCGACAGCTACGTCGCGCAGCCGACGACGCTGACCGTCGATACGGGCGAGGACAGTGGCTCGTGGACCGGGCGTTTGGTCGTCGAGCGCGCCAACAAGAAGTGGTTCTGAGCCTCAGTCGTCTTCCGCGAGCCCATAGCGCGCGATGCGCTCGTTGAGCGTGGTGCGGCTGATGCCGAGCTCGCGGGCGAGGCGCGCGCGGACGCCGCCGGTGCGCTCGAGGCCGCGGGCGATCAGCGCGCGCTCGAGGCTCTCGACCGCCTCCGCGAGCGTCGCCTCGCCGGCGGCGGCTTGGGCTGCGAGCGCGCCGTCGTGTCCGCCCGAGAAGCCGCCCGCCGCGCGCACGTTGGGCGAGAGGTGCTCGGGGCCGATCTCCGGCGCGCCGCTCGCCGTCACCTGCCAGCGGGCGACCTCGGACGCGAGCTCGCGGATGTTGCCGGGGAAGCGATAGCGCTCGAGGCACGCGAGCGCGGCGGGCGAGACGCGCGCCGGGACGCCGGGGTGCTTCGCGACGAGGTGCTGCAGGAGGAGCGGCAGATCCCCCGGCCGGTCGCGCAGCGCAGGCAGGTGAACGCTGACGACGTGCAGGCGGAAGTAGAGATCCTGGCGAAACGTCCCGCGCTCGACGAGGTCCGCGAGG
>CAIUAC010000274.1 GCA_903896985.1 uncultured Sandaracinus sp. | reverse complement strand
TGCCGCGCGTGCCGTAGCGCATATCGTCGCCGCAGAGCACGGCCACGGGCTTGCCCGCGACGAGCACGGGTTGGACGAGCGCGTCACCGCCCGTCGTGCCGATCGCGGCCTTGTAGATGCCGTCCGCGGCCGTCGTCCCGTAGGGGCCGAAGTGTGCCGTGCCCGAGGTGATCGCGTCGCGGAAGACCGACGCGCTCGTCACCGGGATCCACAGGTTGTAGACGGCCTCGCGCGAGACGCCGCCGCCGACGGCCTCGCGGCCTTGGAGCACGTCGCGCTTGAGCGCGAGGAACACCACGCAGCGGCACGCAGGGAGCGCCGCCTCGCAGGCGAGCCGCACGGCCTCGTCGCGGGTCGGCGCGCTGCGGATCGTCGCGAGCGAGGGGCCGACGTCGGGGAGCGCGCCGGGGGGCAACGCGCCGTTGACGGGCGCGAAGCGATGCCGCGCGGCGGCGGGGAGCTTGGTCGCCGGCGTGAGCAGCGGCGCGCGGTCGGAGGCGGGCTGCGCGGGGCTCGCGGGCAGGGTGCTCCAGCGGTCGGCGGAGCGTAGGTCGTCGACGGGGGCCGGCGCGGGCGAGGAGACGGGGGCGGGCGCGGGCGAGGAGACGGGGGCGGGGCGCGGGTCGGGCGCCTGCAGGCTCGCGGCGGGGGGCTCGGAGGCGGGGGCCGGCGTGGACGGCGGGGCCGTCGGGGAGACCGAGGCGCCGCCGAACATATCCCGCGTCTGCGTGCGCGTCCGACCGGGCGCGAAGGGGACGTCGGGCGCTGCCGCGGGCAGGGAGACCGGCTTCGTGCGCACGAGCAGGACGTGGGCGTCCTCGTCGCCGAGGTGCGACGCGCGGTTGTCGTCGCGGTGGGGCGCGGAGCTGTCCGCGCGGGCGTAGGGGGAGGGCTCTGCGGGCACGGGCGCCGTCGGGGGCACCGTCACGCCCCTGCGGCGCACGAGCTCGAGGGGCGGCTCGTCGTCGAAGAGCGCGTCCGTGTCGACCTCGATGTCGATGGACGAGTTCTCCCCCTCGACGCGCTCGAAGGCGCGCGGGATCGCCTCGCGCAGCAGCGAGAGCCGCGCCGTCGACGGGATGACGACGGCGCCGAGCGCGCGCCCCATCTCGGCTTGGGCGTGCTGGTCCGTCGGATCGGCGAGGACGACGAGCACCGCGTCGCCGACCCTGCGCAGCGGCAGCGCGCAGAGCGCGTCGGCCATCTGCCGCGGGACGAGCCGCACGAGCGAGAGATCGACCGCGTCGAGCTCAGCGTCGGCGGCGTGCGTCGCGCCAGCCTCCGACACGAAGTAGCCGACCAGCGCGTCCTCCGGCAGGCCGTCGTCGACCAGCGCCGCGACGAGCGCCCCGCCGCGCACCGAACCGCCCGCGAGCGCGCGCGCTAGCTGGCCTCGGCTGAGGAGGCCGGCCCGGATTAAGCGCGCTCCGAGATCCTGAGCCATGCGGCCTCGGTGTTACAGCCGCGCGGAACGGTCCGTCAAGCCTGCTGTGCGGCTGTTCGCTCGCGGGGCCCCGCAGCGCGCGCGGTTCAGCTACCCTGCGCCGCGTGGCTACCGTGCTTCACATCGAGGATGACCCGAGCAATCGCCTCCTCGTGCGCAAGCTGCTCGTCGCAGCCGGGCACGAGGTGGTCGACGCGACGACCGGCTTGGACGGAGTGCGCCTCGCGGCGACCGCGCACCCCGACCTCGTGCTCGTCGACATCAACCTCCCGCACCTCGACGGCTACGAGGTCACGCTGCGCCTGCGCGGGATGCCCGATCTCGCGGGCGTCCCGATCGTCGCGGTGACGGCGGAGGGCGACCGACAGACGAGCCTCGCCGTCGGCGCGGACGGCTTCATCGCGAAGCCGATCGAGGCCGCGACGTTCGCGCGCACGGTCGAGCGCTTCCTGCGCGGGCACCGGGAGCGCGCGGACGAGACCGGCGAGCACCGCCTCCGTGAGCGCGCGGAGAAGATCGTCGCGCGCCTCGAGCGCAAGCTCGGGGAGCTGAAGGAGGCGAACACCCGCCTCGAGGAGATGGCGCGGCTCCGGCGCGAATTCCTCCAGAACATGACGCACGAGCTCGCGACGCCGCTGACGCCCGTCGTCGGCTACCTGCACCTGCTGCTCAGCGAGGAGCTGGGCCCGCTCACGCCGCTGCAGCGGCGCGGGCTCACGTCGGTGGAGGCCTCGACCAACCGCCTGCGCGAGCTGATCGACACGCTGCTCGACGTCTCCGCCCTCGAGAACGGGCAGATGCACTTCTACGTGCGCGACTACGACTTCGGGAAGCTCGCCGCGCGGGCCATCGACGACGCGCGCGCGGCCGCGACCAACGGTCAGGTCACCCTCGAGGCGGAGGCCATCCCGACCGGCCTCGACGCCGTCGGGGACCCCGACAAGCTGCGGCGCGCGATGGCGCATGTGCTCGACAACGCGCTCAAGTTCACGCCGCGCGGCAAGCACGTCGGCGTCGGGGTGCGCGTCCTCGGCAAGGGCGCCAACGCGTCGTTCGCCTTCGTCGTCGCGGACGACGGGCCGGGCGTCGCGCCGGACCAGATCGCGCGGATCCTCGAGCCTTTCTATCAGGTGGACGGCTCGCCCACGCGCAGCCACGGCGGGGTCGGGCTCGGCCTCGCGTTCGCGCACCGAGTCGTGCTCGCGCACGCAGGCAGCCTCGACGTCCAGAGCCCGCCCGCGGAGCCCGTCGCGGGGCGCACGCTCGTCGGCACCGCGGTGACGCTCCGCGTCGAGCGCCGCCCGCCGCCCGCGACGCCTCCACCTAAGCGCTGAGCGCGCGACCGCCGTGATCTACCTCGACCACCACGCCGCGACCCCCACCACGGCCGAGGTCGCGCGCGCGATGGCCGAGGCGCGCGCGGCGGGCTGGGCGAACCCGTCGAGCGTGCACGCCGCCGGTCGGGCGTCGCGGGCGCTGCTCGAGCGCGCCCGCCGGGCGCTCGCCGAGGCGGTCGGCGCGGAGCCTGCGGACCTCGTGCTGACGAGCGGCGGGACGGAGGCCGTGAACACCGCGGTGCTTGGCCTCTTCCCTCCCACGTTCGCGGGGCGCGCGGCGCACGTCGTCTCCACCGAGGTCGAGCACCCGGCGATGGCGGAGGCGGTCGCGCGCCTCGCCGAGCGCGGGGCCCGCGTCACGCGGTTGGCCGTGCGCGGCGGGGTCGCGCCGAGCGTCGAGGCCCTCGAGGCCGCCCTGACGCCCGACACCGCGCTCGTCGCCCTGCAGTGGGTGAACCACGAGACGGGCAGCGTGCTGCCCATCGCCGCGTACGCAGCGCTCTGCCGCGCCCGCGGCGTGCCGCTCGCCGTCGACGCCTCGCAGGCGCTCGGCAAGCTCCCGCTCGACCTCAGCGCGCTCGGCGCGGACGCCGTCGCCTTCGCCTCGTCGAAGGTCGGCGGGCCGCATGGCTGCGGCGCGGTCTACGTCGCGCGCGGGCGCTCGGTCTCGCCGCT
>CAIUAC010000273.1 GCA_903896985.1 uncultured Sandaracinus sp. | reverse complement strand
CGCGTGCCGATCGAGCCCGAGCTCGCTGAGCGCGACGGCGAGCCATCGCCACAGTGCGCGCCTCGAGACCCCACAGCCGGCGCCAGCGCGCCCGCTGAGCTCAGCGCGCCGAGCGACGAGCACGACGGCCACATCGACGTGCTCTACGCCGCCGACACCGCGGCGCCCGACGAGCCAAGAATCTCCCCCCTGTGCTCACCGTTCATCAGGTCCGGCGTGTTTTGCGTCACTTCGGCAAGCCCACCGACCCGCCACCGCTCGCCAAAGCCCGCGACCCCGCCGACCACTGCGCCGCGTAGCCCGCCGTGGCCGCACACCCCTCGTTGACTCCACGGACCGCTCCTCGGCGCGTACGGCTGCACCGCTCTGCCTTTCGCACGCGGAAACGCCCAGTTCTGCGAACACGCGTGCCACCGCGTTCTCTCGCAGGCCGCTCTCGGACCCATTGAGGGCCGCAATCACCGCGGGCACCTGGCTGGGGTCACCGCGTTGTGCGAGGGCGATCGCGGCATAGAGGCGCGCTTGGGCGTCCAGCGTTCGGCTCTCCGCCAGACGGCGCAGCGCGGCGTTGAGCTCACTGCTCTTGGGCGCCGTCGGGCGCACGTTCACCGTCTCCATGATGACCGTGCGCAGGTCATCGCCGGTGGGCGCGAGGAACCGGGTAACGTGCTCGACACCCGTGGCGCCTCCACTCGCGAGGCGCCGCGCGGTGATGATCATGGACGACGTGCGAGCGCCGCTCGTCGAGCTCATTTGAGGGCGAGGCGACGTCGTCGACGAAGCACACCGCGCGAGAGACGAGCGCCACGTCGCGGGCGACGGTCGATCGCGAGGAACACCGCACGCAAATCGAACAACGCGCGCCGCGCTCAGGGCCGAGCGACGCAGCCGCCTGCACAGCCCGGCGATCCGGGGGCACAGCTCGGTTCGCACTGATACGCGCAGCCGGGGATGCCACACGGATAGCAGCAGGACATACCCGCGCCGCAGGCCGTGGCGCTCGCAGGATCACAGCCGCTCGGACCGTCGGGCACGCACGCGCCAGTGGCGTCGTCGCAGTGCGTGCCTGACCCGCAGAGCACGCCGAGGCAGAGGGCAGAGCCCGCGTCTGTCGCACCGGCATCCGGTACGGCGGCGTCCGGCATCCCTGCGTCCATTCGAGGGTCCGGCAGGCAGCAGATCGAGAAACTCGGCTCGAAGCCGGTGTTGTCGACGGCGCACGCTAGTCGGGTGAGGTCCAGACCCGGCCCGACCCACGTCTGGGTTCCCGCGAAGTCGACCAGTTCGCCAGCCGGGCACATCGCCGTGTAGCCGAAGGCCCCGGGGTACGCGGCGACGACCGTGCCGGGGCACGCCTCACACACCGTGGCGACGGCCGCATCCGGGCACACGATCGCGCCGCAACTCGTGCAGGGGTCCCCGCCCTCGTAGCGACAGCCCATCGGCGGGGCAGCGCACTCGACGATCACGCAGCCATCGACGTTCGCATCCGCGACGCCGCCATCGTCGACCGCGATCGGTGTGTCGGGCTCACACGCTTGCAGCAAGACGCCGAGCGACACCGCAGAGATCAGAAGCCAAGTGGTTTGAAATCGCATGTTCGAGTCTCCCATGAGCGGCGCGTAAGACATCCGAACGCCCCCCGCGTCGCTTCTCCATATTCCAGGCTCAGCTCCATGGACCGATGAATTTTATGCGAGGGTGCCCCGAAGCACAATCTCGGCGTCGATGCGGGTCCTCCGGGCGGCCCTCTGCGACGCGGAAACCGTCACTTTCGGCCGCTCTTCACGCGCAGAACGCACGCCTCCCTCGCCGCGCTCTACGCAGTCGCTCAGCTCGTCGAGCTCACTTGAAGGCGAGGCGCCGCTGTCCGTGGGCGAGCAGCGGCACCTCGGCGCGAAGCAATTCACGCGGAGGGAGCCAACGGAGGGGCTATGCCATCCTCGCTCATGCCTGACCGGGGTCCTGCTCGTCGCGTTCTCCTGTCACGAGCGCTGCATCTGCCCGAGTTGCGGCGTGCGGCGCCTGGACGAAGTCGGCGCCGCGCTCGTGGATCGCGTGCTGCCCGACGTGCCCATCAGGCAGTGGGTCCTGAGCCTGCCCCTCTCGCCGGCCTGCGCCGCGCGTGACCGGGGCGAGAGAACAGCGCGGGAGCGCCTTGCGCAGACGAGCGCCCTACACCGCGGGGCCCTCCCCAGGCTACAGTCGGGTCATGCCCGGCGACGCAGCCCTCAAGCGCGCGACCTACGCGGACGTGATCTCGCAGCCCGAGACGGTGGTCGCGGAGGTCGTGCATGGCGTGCTCCACACGCTGCCGCGTCCTCGACTGCGGCACGCTGCGGCCGCCTCGGTCCTCGGCGAGGAGCTCGGCCCGCCCTTCAAGCGTGGGCGCGGCGGGCCCGGCGGCTGGGTCATCCTCGATGAGCCTGAGCTGCACCTCGGCAGCGAGCCGGCCATCCTCGTCCCCGACCTCGCGGGCTGGCGGCGTGAGCGCATGCCGGAGATGCCGGACGCCCCCTACGCGACGCTCGCGCCCGATTGGATCTGCGAGGTGCTCTCGCCGAGCACCGAGGACTTCGACCGCGCGGAGAAGCTCCCCATCTATGCCCGCGAGGGCGTCAAGCACGTGTGGCTCCTCGACCCCGACGTCAGGACGCTCGAGGTGCTGCGCCTCGACGGCGAGACCTACCGCCTGATCCACACCTGGCGCGGGGACGCGGGGGTCCGCGCCGAGCCCTTCGACGCGATCGAGCTCGAGCTCGCGACGCTCTGGGCACGGTAGCCATCGGCGAGCCGCTCACTCGAGTAGCACGCGTTCGGGGCGAGCGCGTCGAGCATGTTCACTGTGCTTCATGCACGCCCCCCGCGCGCGCCTTCGTCGCGTCCCACTCGAAGTCCCCCTCGATGACCGTCGCCACGCGCGAAGCCCGACACGAACCGCGTGCGGACGGCCGGTTGGGAAGCGCCTCCATCAGCGACGACCGAGTGACGAGCGCAGCACCCGTGCGCTCGACGCGCGACACCCGCCCAGCTCGCCTGAACAGCGCTGCGCAGAACGTCGCGAGTGGAGGCGCCACGGGTGGCGAGCACGTCACCCGGCCGGCGCGGTCACGCAGGGCGTTTCGCAGACGCCGAGCGGGTCCACGCTCACTCCGCCGCGGTCGGCTTCTTCGCCGGCAGCATGGGGCGGATCGCCTTGACGACCGCGTCTGCCCAACGCGGCGAGAGCTAGCGCGGCGCGCGAGGCTCGGCGTAGGCTTGTGCGCCATGACGCCCTCCACGCTCCGTGCCTCGTATGCCTCCGTCGTGCTCGCCGCCTGCCTCTCCGCGTGTGGAGGCGCCGACGCCCCGAGCGCCGCGGGGAGCGACGCCGCGAGCGGCGAGACGACCGAGAGCGCGGGCGGCGAGGCGACCGTCGTCGGCGAGGTCGCGCCGTCGCACGGCGGCGCGCTCTGGGGGGTCTACGTGGCCGTCGCCGCGCCGGGCGCG
>CAIUAC010000272.1 GCA_903896985.1 uncultured Sandaracinus sp. | reverse complement strand
CGAGCGCGCCGCCGCGCGCACCCGAGAGCGCGCACGTCCCACCGTCGTCGGAAGACGACGCCGCCGAGGCCCCCGCGCCCCATCGAACGCCGCTGAAGACGAACCCGTTCTTCTGAAGTGTCGCCGCGGCCCGCTCGCAAGCGATCGACGTTCGCCGGAGCCTGCGTCGCCGAGGCGCGACGCCGGCCGTCCGCTCACTGCGACGACTGCCGCGCGCCGAGCGGGATGCGAAAGGCGACGGACTCGCTGCGCGCGCCGAACGCCGTCGAACGCGCCACGGCGACGATGCACGCGCCGAGGGGCTGCCGCGCGACCTCCGTAGGCGTGAGCGTCGCGCTCGTCACCGTGCCGTCCGTCCCGACCTCGAAGCGCACGACGAGCGAGGACGCTCCCGCGAGGCTCCCCGCGTGGGCCGAAAAGCAGCGCGCGATCTCGCTCGTCCGGCGCCGGAAGGGGGCAGTCAGGGCGACCGTCTCGGACGCACGCGCGGCGCGCGGTCTCGCCTGACGGGGCACCGGCCCCACGTCGGCTTCGGCGCTCATCCCCTGCACCTGCGGGACGACGGGCGGTGCCGCGACGACCCGCGCGTCCACCACGAGGCGCGACGCCGAGCCCGCATCGGCGCCGCCGACGCTGCGGTCCACGACGACGTAGACCGGCCGGTCCCCGCCCGCGCTCGGGGCCCCCCGCAGCGCGAGCACGACGCTGACGAGCGAAGCCGCGACGATCAGGGCGCCGCCGAGCGCGACGAGCCGAACGAAGGCTCTGGGCCGCGGCCGCGGCGGCGTGGCCCCAGGCAGGAGCGGCGGCTCCGGGAGGCTCCGCCCGTGCCATAGGGGCGGGCGCACTGCGAGGGTCGGCGGATACGAGAGCGTGGGCTCGTGGGGCCCAGTCTGGGCGACGCTGTCGCGCGCGACGCTCCTCGACGGCTCGCTGGGCGCGTCATCGTGCAGAGGCGTCCCCTCCCGCCAAGCGCGGTCGAGCGAGTGCAGGTCATCGACGTCGAGCGACGGGGCGAAGGTGAGGTCGTGGAAGTCGCGGCGCGCAGCGTCGCCTAGCTCGCGAAGGGCCTGGTCTTGCCCCATCGGGCAGACCTCGCGGAGCGCGGCGGCGAGGTCCCCCGCGCTCGCCAGGCGCTCCGTCGGGGCCTTCGAGAGCGCCCTGCTGAGGACCGCGGCGAGCGCGCTCGGCACGTCGTCGCGGAAGACGTCGAGGCGCTCGGGTGCGTGCTGGATCACGCGCGCGATGGTCAGCTGCGGGTTCTCCGCGTTGAAGACGTTGCGGCCGCGGAGCAGCTCGTCGAGCACGACCGCGGCGGCGTACACATCGCTCGCCGCCCGGGGCGTCGCGCCCGCGAAGAGCTCCGGCGCGAGGTAGGGGAACTTGCCCTTCACGGTCGTCGTCCGGCCCTGGCCCGACTGCCACTCGGTCTGCTCGCCGTACATCCGCGCGACGCCGAAGTCCGCGAGCTTCACGTGTCCGTCGACGTCGATGAGCACGTTCGACGGCGAGACGTCGCGGTGCACGACCTCGAGCGGGCGGTCGTCGGCGTCCCGCACCGCGTGCGCGTACTCGAGCGCGTCGAGCGTCTGCAGCACCACCTGCACGGCGCGCCCGACGGGGAAGCGCTCGCCTCGCCCGCGCAGCCAGCGCGCCCAGCGCCCGACGTGAAAGCCGTGCACGTACTCGAGCACGAGGAGGTAGTCGGCGCCGTCGCGGCCGAAGTCGAGCACGCTCACGATGCCCGGATGCCGGAGGTTCGACATGATGCGGGCTTCGCGCTTGAACATCCCGACGATCGACTCGTTGTCCGCGAACGCCGAGAGCACGCGCTTGACGACCACCGGCATGGCGAAGCCCGCCGCGCCCTCGCTGCGCGCCAGGTAGATCTCGCCCATGCCGCCGCGCGCGAGCAGGCGCACGATGTGGAAGCGCCCGAGCACCACCCGCCCGTCGAGCTCGCCCGTCATCACCGACATCAGCGCACCCCGCAGCGAAGGTAGTAGTGCACGCCGCGCTGCCGATGCGCGACGCGCACCGCGAGGCAGCGCTCGCCAGCCCGCACCGACGCCGCGCCGCTGAAGCGACCGTGGTCGTCCGTCGCGAGCGCGCGACCGCCGACGCTGACGAGCGCGCCGACGCCCGCCGTGCCGCCGATCGTCACCGTGCCCTCGAGGGGCGCGCGCACGGGCGGAGCATCGAGATCCGCGACCGGCGCGGCGTTGTCGAAGTCGATGCGCAGCGACGTCAGCGCGGTGCGCACGCGGCTGTCCTGCGTACGAAACAGGAAGGTGTAGCTCCCGTCCGTGAAGCGCCCCGCCGGGAACGCTTGCTCGGCGCGGGCCGCGCGCACGTCTTGCACGACGCCCCCGGATCGCCGCAGCGAGATCACGTAGCCGCCCGCCGCCGGCGCCCGGGGCCAGCGGAGCGTGATGATCGGGAGGCTCGTCTGATAGCGCACGGTGTAGCGGCGGCCGTCAGCGTCCACGGTGGTGCGCGGCGCGGCGCCCACGAGCGGCGCGGTGCCGGCGTCTCGGTTGATGCGCAGCGTGCCCGCCGCGAACGGCGCCGCGGTGCCGCAGCGGACGCGATACGCGTGCACGCCGCTCGGCGCGGTGACGGTGGCGCTCGTGCCGCCCGCCGCGACGGCTCCGCGGAGCACGCGCGTGAACGACGAGCCCCGGAGCGCGAGCTCCAAGGTGCCGCCCGTCGGGCAGGCGACGGCGAAGCGAAAGCGCACGACCGTCGGCGCGCTCGGGTCGTGGATCGAGGCGGTCTCGCCCGCGAGGAGCGTGAGGTCCGCGATGGCCGCGTTCTCGGCAGCGTGCAGCAACTCCGGATGAAGGCGCGCCGCCACCATCGTCGGTGTGCCGTCCCCGCGCAGCACCTCGGACGCGCCGCCCGCGGCGGGCACCTCGGACGCGCCGCCCGCGGCGGGCACCTCGGACGCGCCGCCCGCTCCGCGCGCCTCGAGGAGTGGGCGCGCGCCGAGCCCCCCGCT
>CAIUAC010000271.1 GCA_903896985.1 uncultured Sandaracinus sp. | reverse complement strand
CTGCGCGCGCAAGCGGCCGCCTCCGATGCGGAGCTCGACAACGCGCAGGCGGGGGGCGACGCAGCGCAGGCGGCCGTCGCGCAGGCCGAGGCGCAGCTCTCGACCGCGATGGCGATGCGGGCGGCCGCGACGAGCCAGATCGGCCAGGCGCAGGGGCGCCTCGAGCAGAGCGCGCCAGTCGACATCCTCCTCGCGCAGGCCCGCGCGCGCGCCGATCTCGCGAACGCGCGCGTCCGCAGCTCCGCGGCGGCGCTGACGCTCGCGCAGCTGCAGCTCTCGTACACGACCGTGAGGGCGCCGCGCGACGGCGTGATCTCGCGCCTCGGCGTGCGCGAAGGGCAGCTGCTCCAGCCCGGGCAAGCGATCGCGATGCTCGTGCCGCTCGCGACGTACGTCGTCGCGAACTTCAAGGAGACGCAGGTCGGTCGGATGCGCGCGGGGGACCGCGCCGAGATCCGCATCGACGCCTTCCCTGGGCAGGTGTTTCGGGGCGCGGTGCAGAGCCTCTCGGGCGGGACGGGCGCGCGCTTCTCCATGCTGCCGCCCGACAACGCGTCCGGGAACTTCGTGAAGGTCGTGCAGCGCGTGCCCGTGCGCGTTCGCTGGACGGACCCTCCGACCGATGCGCTGCTGCGCGCGGGGCTCTCGGCGGACGTGATCGTCTTCGTCAGCCACTGACCGAGGGCGCGCGACGCCTCAGTCTGCGGAGGTCTCTTCCCAGTCGGTCCACTTCACGTCGTGGTGCTGGAGAAACGCCTTCACCGCGACGCCCACCGTCGGGAAGAAGAAGTCGCGCCCGATGCGCTTGGCGAGCCCGTAGCGCTGCAGGCGGTCCTTGACCGGGTCCTTCAGCTCCGCGAACGCGAGCTCGACGCCGCGCGCCGAGAGCTCCGCGTCGAGCTCCTCGAGCATCTCCGCGGCGGTCGTGTCGACGTCGGTGATCGGCTCGGCGGCGACCACGACCCACTTCACGGGAGCGGTCGCACCCTCGATCGCGTGAAGGATCCGCTCGCGGAAGGTGTCCGCGTTGGCGAAGAAGAGCGGCGCGTCCCAGCGAAAGAGCAGCAGCCCCGGGACCTGCTGCGCGTGCGGATAGCGGTGGACGTCGTGGTAGCCCTTCACGCCGCGCGCGCGCCCGAGCACGGCGTCGTGCGGGCGCCAGGCGCGGCGCACGACGTCGAGCAGCGAGACGCCGACCGCGATGCCGATCCCGTTGAGGACGCCGAACCCGGCGACCGCGAAGAACGCGACGAGCGAGAGAAGAAAGTCAGACCGGCGAACTCGGAAAAAGACGCGCAACGCCCCGAAGTCGAACATCTTGGCCGCCGCCGTGATCACGATGGCCGCGAGCGCCGTCAGCGGCAGGTTGCGGAGCAGCCCCGGCGCCGCGACGAGCAGCCCGGCGATGACGAGCGCGCCGAAGACGCCGGTCAGCTGCGTGCGCGCGCCGGCCGCCTCTGCGACGGGCGTGCGCGAGGAGCTGCTGCTCGTCGGGAAGCCGCGGAACAGCCCGGCGGCGAGGTTGGCGAGGCCGAGCCCGACGAGCTCTCGGTTCGGATCGACGCGCTGTCGGGCGCGCGCCGCGAAGGTGCGCGAGAGCACGCTGGTGTCGGCGAAGGACACGAGCGCGATGCCCGCCGCCGCGACGAAGAGCTCGCCGAGCTCCGAGAAGCGCACGAGCGGCAGCGCGGGGAGCGGGAGGCCACGCGGCACGACGCCGACGACCTTCAGCTGCGCCTCGAGGCCGAGCCAGGTGACGGCGCCCGTCGCGAGCACGACCGCGAGGAGCACGCTCGGCGCGCGCGGCGCGAGCGCGCGGCCGAGCACGATGACCGCGACGCAGATGGTGCCGAGCGCGAGCGCGACCGGCTTCGTCTGCCCGTCGAGCACGCCGTGCGCGAAGGCCACGCTGCCGTGCGTGAGGTCCGCGGCGGTGACCGAGAAGCCGAAGAGCTTCGGCAGCTGCGTGACGACGACGGTCAGCGCGATGCCGTTGAGGTAGCCGACGCGCACGGGCTTCGAGAGGAGGTCCGTGATGAAGCCGAGCTTGGCGAGCCCGCCGACGACGCAGAGCCCGCCGGTGAAGAGCGCGAGCACGGACGCGAGGGCGACGGCGCGCGCGGGATCGCCGGCCGCCTTCGTGACGACGGCGGCGGCGATCATCGCGGCGAGCGCGGAGTCCGGGCCGAGCACGAGGATGCGCGACGGGCCGAAGAGCGCGTACGCGAACAGCCCAGCGATCGTCGCGTAGAGGCCGTTGATCGCGGGCAGCCCGGCGGCCTCGGCGTAGCCCATCCCGGCGGGGACGAGCAGCGCCGAGAGCACGACGCCCGCGCCGAGATCGCGCGCCAGCCACGCCCGCCGATAGTGCCGCAGCACCCAGAGCCCGGGCACGTAGGAGATCAGCCCGACCTCGGGTATCGGCGGGAGCTGCGCGGGCGGGAGGCTCGAGGCCATACGCGCGGGCGCTCAGCCCGGCGGGCCGGCCGCTTCCGCCGCGCGGAACGCGTAGTAGTAGCGGAGCACGTTCTGCACGTAGCGGCGCGTCTCGTCGTAGGGCGGCACGCCGCCGT
>CAIUAC010000270.1 GCA_903896985.1 uncultured Sandaracinus sp. | reverse complement strand
CTCGAGCGCGCAGCGGTGCGCTGCGCAGAAGCGGGCGCTGTCGTTGGTCACGAGGGCCGCTCGCACGAAGCGCTCGCGCGTCGAGAGGGAGTGCTCGGCGCCGACGAGCGGATCGACGAGGGCGCCGGCGCTGCCGCTCGTGCCGTCCTCGCCGTCGGTCGCGAGGGCGAGGAGGAGCTCACCCCACGCGGCGACCTCGACCAGCGCTCCGAGCGCGAACTCTTGATTGCGCCCGCCACGACCGCTGCCGCGCACGGTGACGGTCGTCTCGCCAGTCGCGACGACGCCGTCGAGCGCGCTCTCACGCGCGTAGGCGCGCGCCTCCGCCGCGAAGCGCGGGCCGTCCTCGTGTGCCTCGCCCGCGAGCCGCCGTGGCAGCACCCCGATCCGCAGCCCGCGTGAGCGTCCTACGGCGACGACCGCCTCGCGCGCCGTGACGTCATCGGCCGCGACGCGCGTGTGCACCTGCGCGCGGACGAGCGGCGCCTCGCGCGCCGCGCCCGCGGTGATCGCGGCGAGGAGGCGCGCGTCGACGTTCGCGTCGACGGCGAGGTGCCGCACTACGCTCGAGGCGTCTAGCAGAAGGTCGGCCCTCGGGACCGTCGGCCCCGCCGCGACGGTCGAGAGCGCTCCGCCCGGCACGTCTGCGAGGACGACGTTCACGACGCGCACCCCGTCGCGCGCCTCGGCGAGCAGGCGCCCGCCCTTCACGGTAGAGAGGGCGGTGCGCACGGCGTTGAGCGCCTCGATGGTCGCCCCCGCTCGCATCAGCCGTTGCGTGAGGCGCGCGAGGTCGTCGAGCGACACGCCGTCGACCGGTCGCTCGAGCATCGACGAGCCCCCGCCCGAGACGAGGCAGAGGACGACGTCTCCGGCTCGCGCGCTCCTCATCAGCGCGCGCGCCTCGTCTGCGTGGGCGAGCGCGTCGGCCGCTGGGAGCGGGTGCGCCGCGCGCCGAACGCGCAAGGGCGCGAGCGCGTCGTCGTCGCCGTCCGCGTGCGTGAGCACGAGCCCGTCCGTCGGCCGCAAGCAGGCGCACGCAGCGGCCGCCATCGCGCGCGCCGCCTTGCCGAACGCGAGCACTCGGCAGCCTGTCAGCGAGAGGTCGAGCTCGCCCTCCAACGCAGCGAGCGCGCGCACTGTCGCGGCGCGCGGTTCGACGGCCGCGAGCGCCGCGTCCGCGAGCGCGAGCGCGTGCTCCCGCCGGGCGCGGTCCGGCCCCTCGGGCACAAACTCGAGCAGCAGCTCTCGGCGTAGCCGGGCGACCGACACGCTCAGCCGGGAGTCTGAAAGACCTGCACGCCGAACTCGCCGCTGCCCTGGTACATCTGGACTTGCACGCGGTAGGCGCCGGCCGTGTTCGGGCAGATCTGAGACTCGACGCCGAGCGCCGGGTAGGCGTCCGTCGCGACGTCTTGCTGAAGCTGCACGCCGTTCGGATCGAAGAGCTTCAGGTCGAGATCGACGACGGAGGGGCCGCCGATGCCGATGATCTTGAAGCACTTGCCGGGCTGCAAGACGGCTTGAAAGTCCTGCGTCGCGTGGAGCGCGAGCGTCCCGCGGAAGATCGGCGTCGCCGTCGTCATGCCCGCCGCGATCGTCTGCGCGCGGCGCTGCATCGTGACGGCGATGACGTCGCCGGGAGCCGTCGGAGGCGCGACTGGATCGACCCTCGTCACGACGACCGGCACCGGGACCGCGGGCATCGGCGCCGGCGTCGGTGCGCCGCTCGAGCCGCACGCGAGGAGTCCGGCGAGCACGAGCACGGCGAAGGAGACGGAGGCGAGAGTCGAGGCGCGTTGCATCGCGGCGGAGCGTAAGCGACGCGCGGGGTGAGGTACAACCCGCGGGCGCGCGAGCGCGCTGACGACGCTGTCGTCGGCGAGGCCTTCGAGCGCAACGGCGAGGCACGCGCCGCCGCCTTGCACCCCCGAACACG